>JABHHM010000324.1 GCA_018671575.1 Methylococcales bacterium
AACTTATTTCACATTTTCGTGCCCCTGTTGATAAACGAGGACTGATTCCCACACTCAAAGAATTGGTCGAAAAATTCAAACAAGACACAAACATTTCAACCTACTTCCAACTAAATTGCCAGCACTCAGGTTTATCAGCCATCATGGAAGTTCAAGTATTAAGAATTATTCAAGAGTGTTTTTCTAACATAAAAAAACACAGTCAAGCACACATTGTCAGACTACTACTGACCAGTACACAAGATGGTCATTATAAAGTATTGCTAGAAGACGATGGTGTTGGGTTTGGTATGCCCATCAAAAAAAATCAACCAGGTCAACAAATTGGCTTGACTATTATGCAAGAACGAGCCAAAAAACTAGGCGGGGAATTTAGAATAGAAAGTGAAGCAGGAGAAGGTACTCGTATTGAACTGGAATTTATTGTGTAGCTGGCTTTAATAATTTTTTCCTACGCCCATACAAAACCTTATTCTTATCCGCCCATGCTTCATAAAACTCAGCAAGCTCCTGTTGCTTATTAATTTTTTTACAGGCAAATTCCAGCGAGTTCAAAAACTTAACTTGAAACTGATGCACCTCAAAATCTTTTAAAAACAACTGATAGGCAATATCATACAAATGAAAATGATAACTGTCCCAGGCTATTTGATACATTGTAGCACTGTCCCATTGCTCAATATGCTGTTGCACCCATTCTCTGGCTTGTTGAATCTCTCCTTGCTTAATTAACCCTTGATAATGCTCCACCATTAGATGAGGAGGAATTTCTTCATCCATTTCTGCCAAACTTTCAATTTCTTGCTGAATTTCATCAGATGATAATTGTTTGGTTTTAAGACGTTGCAACTGCTCAATGGCTCGTTGATCATTAGGTTTATGTTGTAAATAATTAGAAATAAATTCAATCGCACGTTGATATTGTTGCTGTAATTCATATAACCAAGCTAAATCTGCTAAAATTAAATCAGTGTGCGGTAAAGCAGTTTGTAAAATAGCCTCAGCAGTTTCAAACTGCCCCAGCTGAGTGAGTGTTTTACCAATGTAGCGCTGAGTATAACTAGATGAATAGATATTTTGACTTTCTTCAAAATAAGGCAAGGCTTTTTTATATTGTTTTTGGATGTAATATAATAATCCCGTGAGGAATTGAAATCGGCTGGAATCGGCATACCAGTCTAATAATTGTTTAGAGACAGCTTGAGCTTCTACAAAATGATGTGACTTGATTAAGTATTCATATTCAAGCCCATGGGTTTCTTTTGAAAAACCATCTTGCTCTTTCAGTTGCTGCAAAAGAGCTTGAGCTTGAACCCAGTCTTGCTGAATAATTAACTCTCGTAGATTACGTTTTAAGACAGACGCTAACGCATGATGCCCTTTATTATCAAATTCTGATGAATCAGAGTATTTCAATGACAACACCTCAGTTAATTAAAGACTTAGTGACGGTTAGAAATCACCCCACGGTGATCCGACTGGAACACCTTCAACAAGGCGACGCATCCTGGATTTCTCACAGTTATTATATAACGCCTGAGATAAAAAACCATTTACAAAGCCTGAAAACAACGTTACAAAACAATCATGGCTGTGGTTTATTTCTCATTGGTCATTATGGTTCAGGAAAATCTCATTTTTTAGCGTATATTGCACAACAAATTCAATCCAATCAATGGTTATCAGAACAACCTGAATTTTGTGCTATTTCTCTGATTAATTATCGGGCTGAAAATTCTTTGGAAGACATTGTTTGTGAAAATCTTAAATTACAACAACATCCTGATCGACGAGATATTTTTAGTCAATTAAACCAGCGCTGTCCCTCAGGTTTATTTTTAATATTGGATGAATTATCAGAATTTTTACGTTCCAAAAAAAACGCCAGTAATTTTAATGAAGATGTCCGCTTTTTACAATTTTTAGGCGAATGGTCACAACACAACAAATTCTGGATTCTAGCTGCAATGCAAGAACAAATTGAACACACGGGTGAACTGGAATATGCCTTATACCGAAAAATTAAAGACCGTTACCCCCTAAGATTGCTCTTAACCACTGTTCATGTACGCAACCTAATCAGTGACAGCGTATTGATTAAAGCGCCTGATTATCAAATACAGGTTGCACAATTGACCCAACAATTACAGCAAGCATTCCCTCAAGCACCACTCGATGCCGAATTATTAAACCAAATTTACCCCTTACACCCCATGACCATTGAACTACTGGAAGAAGTGCGTGATCGTTTTTCTCAGTCTCGTGGCATCATTGAGTTTACCGTTAATCAACTAAATGGCAACACACAAAAACAGTTGTCGGGTTTTATTGAGCAACCTTGGGGAAGCTTGTTAACACCCGACTATATTGTGGATCATTTTGCAGATTTGTTTGAAATTCAACCTGAGTTTTTACCCATTGCTCAACAATTATTTCCCTATTATCGCAAACAAATTAGCCAATTACTTAAAACGGAAAAACTACAACAACTGGCATGGAAACTATTAAAACTACTGATACTGGTTTATATCACCCCTGGACGACAACAATTAAGTGCATCGCAAGCAGCTTATTGGTTACTATTTAAAGTCACTCGAATTGATCCTGACAAAAACTTACACATTGTAAAAAAAGTGCTCAACACACTGGCAGATGATGGTCGATTTGTCATTCAACAAAACAATGAGTTTAAATTGGACTTTAAAGATGATGGTTTTGATGATTTAGAGCAACATTTAAAACGTGAAATCAAAGACATCCAAAACCGAGGCGAAGTGGTTTTTGAAATTCTGGCTCCATTGTTAAAAAATGTCAAATTTTCGCCCTGGTTTACATCTCGTGAAAACTGGCAATTTAGACAATTTATATGGCATTTCCACGAACGTAAAATGGCACTCTATTTGGGTGACAATGAACCTGTTGATATAAAACAAAGTGATGTTGTCTTCTGTATTCGACTGCCTTGGGGTGAACAAGCAATCATTCCACATTGCGCCATGATCATTCCTGAAAAAATTCAATTAACCACTGAAATTATTGAATTGGCTGCCATGCAACTGATTTCAGAAAGACCATTACGTCAACCCGCCAAACAACGTTTATTACAGCAAATCAATAGTCGTCAGCATTTTTTTGAAGTCGCCATCAGAACCAGCTATGCCAATGCACAATTGCTGACGATGCAAGGCGAGGCTATTTCAAACATCAAATTTGATGTCTCCAAATCATTTGAATATTATATAGAACTGACTGGGCGCTGGCTGTTACAACACAATTTTCCTGCTTTTGAGCGGTTTGCTCCCAGTTATGGACCATTACCCAAAGAAGCCTATCGCAGCTTTATGAAACAGGCGATTCATCACGATGTTTTAGGTGAAACCAGTGACAATTATGTCAAACTGATTCGTGAAGCTTATTTGATTCCTCTGGGTTTATTAAGAAGACAAGGTCGCGATTATTTAGCAACCAAAAGTTTAGGTCGACACGATTTGGTCAGCTTGGTATTAAATTTACTCGACCAACAACCTGCACCCAAAGTCATTTATCAACATTTAACCGCTCCCATTTATGGATTAGTGCCAGATCAAATTCATTGTTTGCTGTATTTTTTATTCATCATGGGTGACATCGACATCATCAAAGGCACACAATCCCTGCGCGATCATTTTGAAACATTAACGCATCCTTGGTCATACGACAAAATTATTGCAGGTCATGCATTAACCACGGAACAAGTGAATTCATTAACTCAACTGGCTGATTTTTTAAAAATAAGAATACCCAAACAATGGACAGTCGTTGCTCAAAAACAAACCATCAATCAGGTCAAGTCCAAATCTGTTCAGAGCAAACAAAAATTACAAACACTGCTATTAAAACTCAATGAGATTGAGCAAGCCGATGGATTAACGGAAAAAGTTCAACAGGTCATTGCTAACTGGAATGCATTACATCAATCCAGTAATGAAATTTATGCTTTTCAACAATTTTTATACGAAATAAGCTCAACCCGACAGTTTATTCATTTGTTGGATGAAGTTTCTGCATTGCCCGATAAAATTGAAAATATTTTACGTGAGCATCAACGTTTTCAGCATTTATTGACACAATTTCAGTCACTGGAAAACATTGAAATAGTCGATGAGTTTTTAAGTGAGCTTACTGATGCTCCACCATTGAACCAACCTGATGAATTGGCAAATTGGTTATCCCTGGTTAAAAGTGGCTATTTAAGATATCAAATCAGCTATAAAAGAAGCCATGATCTATGGTGGCAACAACAAAAAGATCATGCCATTTTAAACTGGCAACCCGCATCCGTTTCATTGAGCGAGCATATTGGGTTAAAAACAAGCGTCATGCAATTTAACCAATTACAGCAGCAGGCACGACAAAAACTTTGTCAGCAAATTTCACCACTGGAATATCAGGTCATCTGTCGCTGTGCTTACAATGGGAAAAATAGTCCCATTGAAGCATTATTTGAAAAATTAAACCAACTCAAAAATGACATAGAGAAAAACCTAAATCACTTTTTTTCTCAACAAAAAGTCAAAGAACAAGTCAAACAATATGTCAATGAACAGATTGAATCTAATCCTCAAACTCAATTATATCTACAAGGTGAAAAACAACTGCCCAAACTAACCAATATCGAACAATTTGATCAACGTTTAATCGGCATTGAAATGACAAAAACATTGGATTGTAGTGAATTGTTTGAACTGATTACAGAACAAATCTGGCAGCCTGAACGATTGATCGATACATTCAGTCAATGGATCACCCAACAACTGGGACAATGCAAACAAATTAAATTTAATAAGGTACAAATAACTGACAGCAAAGATACTTTGTTAGCCTGGACAGCTCAACAATGTCTAAATTTTGCTCAACCATTACCCTCCTCAATGAGTCAACAGCAACATCAAGCAATGGCAAAAATCATCTTACCAGAATGGCTAAGCCAAACAACGATTGAAAATATTGAACAATTAAAACTGGGGCATTCCAGTTTATTGAAAATACTAAAATGGTTAGATCAAGGACACCTAAAACTTCCTAAAAACGGGTCAAATAAAGGATATATTCGGCAAATTCAACAGATGAAGTGTCCTCCAGAAATTGTAACTGCCGAACAACTCGCCAATGAAATCAACGATGCCTATCATTGCCACATCATCATGATGCAAGTTAATCAATCGGATTGGCTGGCTTATCTTGACCAATTAAATAATCTTAAAATATCTGTTTCAACCGCTAATGATATTTTAAAACAATATAAAACAGCACAATGGTTAATCATTGACGCAATGGGAATTTCAGTCTATCCATTAATGATATCCTCCATGACAGATTTTTTTCCTGACTGGCAGGTTGATCAAATGGGGTTTATGCAAATTAGTTCACCCTCAACAACTGCAAATTTTTACCAGCAATTAACCGATGAAAGACACCAACATTCATTCGAAAAAATTAATTGCCTTGACGATAAAATTCATCATAGCTTTTTACCTTATGAAGATTTAATGAATGTGGTCAAAGCTGAATTAAAGTTTTCCATCAAACAATGTTTGACTAAAATGGAAGCAAACCAACCCTTGTTGATTTTTGCAGATCATGGTTTTCGCATAGACAAATCTGGAAAAAAATATAGTCATGGTGGAAGCACCACTATTGAACAAGTCACCCCTTATTTCTACCTAAGAAATGACAATTAAATAATTCAGGCATTTTATTAACATGACAAATCCCAACGAACACAGAGAACACCCTAGATATAATCAAGCAACACTAGGCTATATGCTCATTATTAATGATGACAATTTCACTGGTGAAATTGACAACATCAGTATCGGTGGCGTTTTATTAAGATCAATCAACAAATCGGTTGAAAAAAATCATTTTCATCAACCCGCCAAATTAACACTAACCTCTGCCAAGAATAGAAAATTCAAAGTAAACTGTAAACTCATCCATCGGAGTAGCATTGGTATCGGCATTCAGTTTTCCCGCTTGACTCAAGCTCAAAAGAAAAATATTCTTGAACTGATTGATTGCAACCTTGAAAATATTGAATTTTAGAGACAACCATAACCATGATAACCATAAATCCTATTCGTGCTTTTGCCGACAACTATATTTGGGCTATTGGCTCACAAAACTCCAATCAAATAGTTGTGGTTGATCCAGGCGATGCCACACCTGTACTTAAATATATTAATGAACAAGCATTATCATTGACTGCAATTCTCATCACACATCATCATTATGATCATGTGGGGGGAATTAAAAAATTGACACAACATTTCCCTGGCATCCCTGTTTATGGTCCAGAAAACGAAGATATTACGGGTATTACTCAATTTGTTTCTGACCAAAAGAAGATTCAGCTAAATGAACTTATCCCGCAAGAGGATAAGTTTTGTTCGAGCAAACAAACTACTCAACTCAACTTTAACTGTTCCATAGAAGTTATTGATGTTCCTGGGCACACCAAAGGACATATTGCTTATTTGGCTAAATCAAACAATGCATTATTTTGCGGTGACACTATTTTTGCAGGGGGTTGTGGCAGAGTTTTTGATGGAACCATTGAACAACTTTATCATTCAATTCATCAGCTAAAACAATTACCCAAAGAAACTAAAATTTATTGTGCACACGAATATACGGTTGATAATTTAGGTTTTGCAAAATGGGTAGAACCAGAAAACACAGACTTATTAAAACGTGATGATGAAGCCATGACATTAGCAGAAAAGGGGATTCCTACTGTACCATCGACACTTGAGATGGAGTGTAAAACCAATCCTTTTTTACGCACTCATATCACAGAAGTTGTTCAGGCTGCACAAAAATATGCAGGGCATACGTTAAAAACTGAATTAGAAGTGTTTTCTGCTATCCGTGAATGGAAGGATAGTCAATACGACTAATCAACTTTGCTCAAACTCAATATCCTGAACTTTAGGCTTCTTGGTTTTTTTCCATAAAACCCACAATGTCCACAATGCCAATAATTCCCAAATGATGATCCATACCATTTCTGGCAACAACGTAATTTGTGCCAACGTTGAACCATCCCCTTTACTTTGACCATCTAATAAATGTAATGGACTGCGGGCAGCATTGATTAAGATATAAATTCCCACAAATTGTAAAAACCAGTGTATTAATCCTTGTTCTGCATGTTTAATGGCTAGAAATAATACAACAGCCATAATCGCCATAATAATGAGAGTGGTTAAATCTCGCCCCCACAAAACAGCACTTGATGCAACCATTGTTAGAATAATGACGGCAACGATATAGGTATGTTTTTTACTCGCACTGGCGGCAATATAAATCAAAGCTCCCCATAAAACAGCCCCCGCATAACCTGAAAAACTAACAAATGCTCGAACACCACCCATGGTATAACAAACACCAGAACCATCATAATTTAATTCTATTTTAACAATTTTACCGCCAGAAAAAATAGCCATTAAACCATGACTAATTTCATGAAAATAAGTCTCCAACCATGAAAATGGCCAGTGAACAAC
Organism: Methylococcales bacterium; assembly: GCA_018671575.1. Lineage (GTDB taxonomy): Bacteria > Pseudomonadota > Gammaproteobacteria > JABHGC01 > JABHGC01 > JABHHM01. The sequence goes on from JABHHM010000324.1 coordinate 7,548, forward strand.
AGGAATGGCAGAGATTGCAAATGCAATGGCAATTAAGGCTAAATATTGAAGTGAGCGCATAGGTTATTTCTCAAATAGAAAATCCCAAAACTAAGGAATGAAAATTAAATAACTTGAACATATTGCTTCCATCTTCACATCATTTTTGATTGATATTTAATCACAAAACCCAGCATTAGAATAACTCGGAGACTGTCCGAGAATGCAAATTTTCTTCTGAACAAGGCAAAATTTTGAGAAAAAGCGCAGTTTACCAGCGTAAGGTAACTCGCAATAAATAAACTACCCATCTTACTGGCTCTTTTGTCCGTCTTGTATCTTCTTTGCCACAAAAATAGTTATGTAGAGCGACTACACGCCTATTTTTGTAACAAAAAAGACAAACAAAACTTCTGCGCAATATGGGTAGTTTATTTATTGCGAGTTGCCTAAATAAAAATTTTGATACCATTTTTAACTCAGAGTTAGCGGAAAGATGCGTTTTTTGGACAACCTCCTAGCTTTTTTTCTAATTCTGGCCGTCATATTTTCACACCAGATATTTTCAGAACTCTTAAGTGCATCTATTTGTAAACTTAAATTTTGATCAAACATTGAAACTCTAGCGTAAATAATTTTCTTGGCATTTTTTATTTGTGACCATTAATAAAGTCCCATTTAATCTATTTTTAAAAATTTAATGACATTATAGTTTATGGGACGAGTAAGTGGTACTTTTTAAGCCTGATTCTACCGTAAAATTTTCTGAAATAGAAAAGTATCAAAAAAGGAAAATTTATTGATACTTTATGTAAGGCTAATTGAAATTATTGGCATGGACTATCTTTTAGATACACCTCTCTCTTAACTCATCTCTCTTAGACTACTACTCTTAACCTCCTCTCTTAGACAGCTTCTTACATAGCGATCACCTCGCTGACAATCAAATAAAACGTTGCGTATATTTCAAGACAGAATTATAATTTGTTCATTAAATAATTGATATAAACATATTCATAAGATATTTCACTTTACTTGCCACTTTATTAAAAAATAATCAAATAGGACTTAACATGGAAACAAAATTATCTTTTAAACTAATCAAACCTAATGCTGATCTATTAGATAAACGTCTTAAAAGTTTATTTTTAAGAAAAGAAAAATTTTTAGCTCATTTATTGGACACAGAAATAAATAATCTGAAAATTGATATTGGAGAAAAGCAGCAATCTGAAAAAGCTAGGCGATACATATATAAGGCTCTTCACAATATAAAAATCAATAATGAAAAAGTTGATTTGGTACCTATTAGTATTTTTGTTAACAAGGAAACAGCTCAAAAACTTAAAAAAATTGAAGATAAAAATAGAGTTCTTAGAAATAGTTTCTTCAATAGACTAATTTTATTTTTGTTATCTACACACAGGACGTTGAAGCGTTTTGATATAGCAGAAACTATGACCAATAAAAATATACATGATGATTGGCATGAAGATTTTTTACAATTTACTGGAGGACTTGACGGTCTTGAAAATATTATCAGAGACCCATTGGAAAATATTCGAGTAGCCTTTAAAGGAGAATCTCAACAAGATAACGGACTATATAATACTCGATTACCCCCAGCCTACATTGGCTTTGAGTGTTATCTTGATGATGAATATGTCCCTAATACAAAAGAATATCAAAAAAGAATAAAAGAAGAAAACGAATTTGCAGACAGCCTATAGGAGAATAACATGAAAAAATGCAATAAAACAAAACACGCCAAAATACAGATGGATAAACGTGCAATCACAGAAACATGCATTAATTTGCTATTATTTTTTGGCGATGAGATTTTTCAAAAAAGTGGCACATCAACCATCAGACTAAGCCATAAAATAAAAAAAGAACTCATACATGCTATTAATAAAGAACGCGATATTATTGCAGTAATGAGCAATAACAACACACTTATCACAGCAATGCATCATTATAAAAAGTGAGAAATAAAATGGAAATATTTACCAATCAAGATAAAACACTTGTTAATAATGCAATTCAATCAGTGATTAAAAGTCTTGCCATTGTTAGCGACAATATTAAAACATTAAATATGGAAGCAGTTGTTAATGGTAATTATCAAAAAATAGAACAATTGGTCTCATCATCAAAAGCACTAGGAGGCTGTCCGAGAATGCAAACTTTTAAAAATTAACCACAATATACAGTGTATTATCAAGTAATAAAACGCAATATGTTGCGGTGTAAATTTCACAAACTCTATTTTCGGACAGCCTCCTAGATACCTTTACTAAGGATGC
>JABHHM010000258.1 GCA_018671575.1 Methylococcales bacterium
TGATGGAATTTTTCAGACGTTGTTATGTCTGCTTTATCCATCATTTTTTTCAATGTATTAACTCGTGTTAATCGTTGTGGTTTTAAAAAAGGAATGTCTTTGTTGATAAATTGTTCCAGCACATTAATCATCGACAGCATCAAGGGAACTATTTTTTGTTCCGTGCCTTCAATGCTATTCAGTTGTTTATTTTTAAGCTGTTTTTCAGTCTCTTGAGAATGAACCAGTTTTTCCAGTTGTTGATTGTAGATTTTTAAGGTTTCCACTTGGTCGATGATGTGTTGATATTGGTTTAATAAATCCGCAGATTTTACGCTGAGTTGGTCAATTTTATGTTGGGATTTTACCGATTTTTTTTGTGAGCGTGCTTGTTCTTTGAAGTTTTTATTTAAAGCAGACTCTGCTTGTGCTGTGGTAGCAACAAAAGTAATGTTAAGCGCGCAAATGAGAAAGCAATATAGGGTTTTATTATTGAGTTGAAATTTCATCTTGATTCATGTCTTTTCTTTAAACGGGAATATATTCAAATATATGACCAACTTTAATGACCATAGAAAAATGTTTGTGTGATAAAAAACCACCGATGTTAATGCCATCATCATTTTCAATAATTTGTACAATACTGCGGTGTGAAAAATGATGGATATAAGATTGATTTTCATCCTTGACTGAAAAATAGGTTTCTTCTACTGCGATGATTTGTGCGGATTCAAATCGAAAAGCATGTTCTATATTAATGCCTATTTCTTTATTAAGGTACTTTTCTAAAATAGTTTTCATAGGGATATTAATTGAATAGTTGAAGAACGATAATTAATAATTTTTATTCACTAATTTAGGGGCGATTCAAAAATAACCTTTACAATTTTCGAAGAAATTTTGTTCACAGGTAAGGCTCGAAAACAGGCGCATAGTCGAACTATGCAATTGTTTGAGTAACACAGTCTGTGGTCAAAAGATTAGATGGGATTTATCAAATCTTATGCGTTAGTGTGAGCAAATGTAAAAAGGTTAATTTTGAATCGTTCCTTAGGGCAATAAGATCAGTATCTTCAACTGACTATTGGAGGATTATAGTCTATATTTAATGAGTAATAAATTGAAAAATGGCATTAATTTTCTGAGTAAATTATTAAAATTATTATGGCAAATTTGGAGCATGTTGAAAAGTTACTGGATGGTGTTGATTCGTGGAATCAGTGGCGCGTAGAGTGTCCCGATATAATACCTGATTTTTCATCAATGATTATTGGTGATGAAGCTTTTATGGAAAAGTATCGTGGGTCTAAAGGTGAGGCACGTCTTGACTTGTCTGGAGCAAATTTAAGTGGTGTTGATTTTTCATCCAGTACATTGACTAAAATTCAGTTAAATGATGCCAATTTACAAGATGCCAATTTTTACAAAGTCGTTTTTGAATATATTCTTTGTCATCAGGGTGACTGGACAGATGCTAATTTGTCTTTAACTCAGCACACAGAGCCTGAAATAGTGGATTGTGAATTTCAGGGATGTAACTTTAGTCAAGCTAAGTTCTGGAATGGTGCAAATTTGAGGAAATGTAATTTTTGGTGTTCAAATTTTGACCGTGCCGTTTTATCTGGTGTTGTGTTTGATAGCTGTACATTGGGGGATTCCTCAATGATGCATGTCAACCTTGAGTTTGCGACTTTAATCGGCAGTGATTTTTGGTCCTGTAACCTAGAAAATGCCAATTTATGGAAAGCTCATTGTCAGGGAGTTAATTTTTTAAGCGGTAATCTTAAAAGTGCTACGTTAACAGGCGCTAACTTGTCACGGGCTAATTTGGAAGATGCTTGTTTGGAATATGCCAATTTAACCAATGTTGACTTGCGGTTTGTCAATATGTCACGGAGTAATTTTGAACATGCCAACATGACAGGGGTTTTGTTTAATAAACATTCAAATTATCGGGGTATTCGAACCGATTCAAGTTATGGTAGTCCTTGCTTTAAACGGTTTGCAAATGATCAGGATTTTGTTGAGGAATTCAAAGAAATTGTTTGGGATCCTTTACTTTATTGGCGAGATGAAAAATGCCAAACCTGGGCAAAACCCATACCGATGGGATTGTATCTTTATTGGTTTTGGGATGTCACTTCTGATTGTGGTCGATCATTGTTGAGATGGTCTCTATTCAGTGTTTTTTTGGCGGTGGTTTATGGCTTTATTTTCTATTATCTTGGCGAGTCATCCTTTCATATTAATCAATATGGGAGTCAGCAGTTGCCTTGGTCAATAGCAACCACGATGTATTTTAGTGTTATTACTTTTTCAACGCTCGGCTATGGTGATATTGTGCCTATTACATCATTGGCAACTTTATTTATTATTGCCGAAGTCATTACGGGTTATATTATGTTGGGTGGTTTGATTTCAATTTTGGCGGGTAAAATGGCAAGAAGGGCGTAGTTTGAAATGGAGAGTAAAAATACAAAAATAATGAAAAAACTAA
>JABHHM010000314.1 GCA_018671575.1 Methylococcales bacterium
ATTATAATATGGTTAGCTTGTTAAATGATGAAGAAATTATCTTAAAAAATGAAGATGGCAGTGATTGGAGGCCTGAGAATTATGATAAAGAGTTTCACGGGATTGTCCCTATTCATACAGCATTAACACATTCTTATAATGCATTGACGGTTAAGTTAGGTATGAATGTAGGGTTGGATAAAGTGATTAGAACAATCAAACAATTTGGTGTTCAAAAAGAAATCAATGCCTATCCATCTCTATTGCTGGGTGCCATCAATTTATCTCCTTTGGAAGTGACACAAATGTACCAAGGCTTAGCTAATACTGGTTTCTACAGCCAATTGCGTACATTGAGAAAAGTTCTAAATCAGCAGAATAAGCCGATTCAACGTTTTCCAACAACATTAAAAGAAATTGCTGATCCACAAAGTATCTATTTAATAAATCATATGTTAAAACTGGTGATGCGTGAGGGTACAGGACGATCAGCTTATAATATTATTAAAAATGATATTGCCATTGCAGGTAAAACAGGAACAACCGATGGTCTTAGAGACAGTTGGTTTGCTGGCTTTACGGGAAATTTATTGGCAACCGTTTGGGTGGGCAGAGATGATAATAAGCCCTCTGGTTTGACAGGATCATCGGGCGCTTTACAACTGTGGGCTGAGATTATGAAAAAAAGTCAGGCACAGTCTCTTGAATTGATTGAGCCAGAAAATATCATTCATCTGTGGATTGATGTCCCTACCTCTAAGCAATCCTATGAAGGTTGTGAATCTGCGGCTGTGTTTCCGTTTATTAATAAGAATTTGCCCTCGGGTGAAGTGACTTGTTCAAGTTCTTTTTTTATGAAATGAGTATACTCTAACTACTTTTGTAGCAAATAAGACGAGCAAAAGACTAGATGAAATTTTCGAATCTTATGTAACGTGCCAGTAACATGGGTCGTTTATTTGTTGCGAGTTGCCTAAGAAATGGGTGAATAATTTTTTGGATAAAATAATGAAAATAATTTTTTGTATTTTGGTGTCTGTTTTTTTAGTTTCATGTGCTGGCCAACAACCAGTAAAACCTGTTGGTGTTAAAAAAGTCGTACAAAAAAAATATCCACCTAAAAAACTAACTCGGCTTAAAAAAATACCTTCTGTTGTCGTCAAAAAACAGCCAAAAAAGATAAAGCCAAGTGTTGCTCATCAAATTTCGGTGAGTCGACCTGAAACTAAAAAACGCCATCAAAAAATAGGGCATAGCAGTATGGCTGTGATGGCTTTAATTGAAACAGCAAGACAAGAACGAAAACGAGGTCGTCTAAATTCCTCGGCCGCCACTTTAGAGCGAGCGGTAAGAATTAGTCGTTACAATGCTTTGGTCTGGTATGAATTGGCTTTAGTAAGAATGAAGCAGGGACAGAGTTCTTTGGCATTAACTTTGGCTAGAAAGTCGAAAAGTCTGGCAAAAAGCGATACTCAATTGAAGCAAAAAATATCAAGGATGATCGAAAAAATAAAGAGGACTTGATTGAATAAGGTGACCACTGTATCTTTGGCTGTTATAATCTATAATTAATGTGTATATGTCTTTAATACTAGGATAAGAAAAGCTGTGAGCGTTTATTCTCTCGAAAAATTAATTAGCGAGACGCGTCGGCTAGCTGCAGAATATCGGCGAACAACAGGAAAACCTTTGCCAGGGGTTAGTAATGAAATTGCTGAATATGATGCTGCCAAGCTATTAAATCTTGAGTTGGTGCAAGACCGAAGTGATGGTTATGATGCAGTAGGCAAAGGTGCTATCGATGGTCGTCGTGTCCAGATTAAGGCACGAGCTATATTTGATGAAAGTAAGTCAGGACATCGAATTGGCCAGTTAAAAACTGAAAAAGCATGGGATATGGTGGTGCTGGTTGTGATGAATGAAAACTACGATGTGGTTGAAATATTCAAAGCAGACCGAGGTACACTGATAAAAAATATTGGTGAAAACCGAAATAAACGTGGCGCCATGTCTGTCGCAAAATTTAAAAATATTGGTCAATTGGTCTGGGATGATGAGCAAGGTCTCATTGAGGACGCGTTGATAAAAATGTCTAATTAACCTGTCTTGAATATACTGTCTATCGAAACCTCTTCCACTGCTTGTTCAGCAGCATTGTTGACGGACAATGACTGTCTGGAAATCTTTAAAGTAGAGCCTCGTGGTCATAGTCAATTAATTTTGACGATGATTGAGCAACTACTGTCTGAATGTGAAATTTCTGTGAACCAATTAAGTGCGATTGCTTTTGCTCGTGGGCCAGGCTCATTTACGGGGCTTAGAATTGGTGCTGGTGTTGTTCAAGGAATTGCCTATGCGGCAGATTTACCTGTTATTCCTGTGTCAACTTTGGCGACTTTATCTCAGGCTGGTTATGAAGAGCATCAACATCGTTATTGGGCTACTGCAATAGATGCCAGAATGAAAGAAGTTTACTGGGGTGTCTATAAAGTTAATGATTTGGGTTATGTTGAATCAATGTCTGATGAGGTGGTCAGTCTGCCACAATTGGTTGATTTAAATGCGTCTTTTGACTTTTCGGGTATTGGTGATGGCTGGGCTGAATACCCACAGTTGAACGATCGGTTTAAATTGGATTGTGTGATTTCTGATGTTTTGCCACGAGCAAAATACGTTGCCAGTCTTGCTTCTCATTCGTTCAAGCAAGGTCTGATGAAAACTGCTTTTGATGCGGTTCCCGTTTATTTAAGAAATAATGTTGTTCATCAAAAATAATGACATCTTAGGGGAAGCGAAATAAATAAATGTCCAAATTGCGCAGGATTTTTGTTTGCCTTTGAGGCGCAAAAATAGGCGTGTAGTCGAACTACACAACTATTTTTGCAACAAAAAAG
>JABHHM010000289.1 GCA_018671575.1 Methylococcales bacterium
AAAAAATACTTGAAAACAAATCATTGGATAAAGCATTGTCAGCACAAGCATTGATATTGCCAGCTGAATCCTATTTAGCAGAGTTGGTTGACGTGGTTGAACCTGACATTATTTTTGAAGCACGCCAAGCCTTTAGAAAAATGATGGCCAACGAGTTAAAATCAACACTCATGGAATGTTATCAAACATTGAACCATACAACAGGTTATCAATTTAATGCCACAGAAGTTGCCAGAAGAAGCTTGAAAAATAGTTGTTTAATGTATCTGATGGAATTAGATGACCCTGAAACACATGACTTATGCCTAAATCAGTTCAGACACAGCGATAACATGACGGACGTCATCACCGCTTTAAGAGCATTTTCAAACCAATCATGCGCCTCTCGTGATGTTGTTCTTGGTGAATTTTACAACCAATGGAAAGATGAACCGTTAGTGGTTAATAAATGGCTATCAATACAAGCCACTTCTTGCTTACCAAAAACATTGGAAGAAGTCATCCAACTACAAAAACACAATGCCTTTGACATTAAAAACCCAAATAAAGTCAGGGCATTAATTGGTGGTTTTTGCCATGGAAATAGCGTGAGATTTCATCAAGCAAATGGCAATGGTTATGTTTTTCTTGCCGAACAAATAAAAACACTGGAAAAATTAAACCCTCAAGTTGCTGCAAGAATGCTAACCCCACTCACTCACTGGAAAAGATATGACAAGACAAGACAACAACTCATGAAACAACAACTGGAACATATTTTATCCATTAAGGACTTATCCAAAGATGTTTATGAAATTGCATCTAAAAGCATGCTTTAAGCTGAATCCAAAACTTCAGAAAAATAAACCTGTAGTCAAATTGTTCTATACTTTAAACCAATAGATAAAACAGGTTTTCAAGCAAATGACTGAACAAAAAAACATCCTTATTGTTGATGATGAAAAAAACTTTCGCAACAGTATGCGATACTATCTGGAAGACCATGACTTTAATATCTTAGAAGCTGAGAACGGGCAACTTGGCACAGAAATGATATTAAAATATACACCAAACCTGATACTGATTGATCTATACATGCCTGTAATGACAGGATTAGAAGTCTTAGCATGGACTAAAGAACATACTCCAGACATCCCCATTATCATTATCTCTGGCACGGGTATGTTACATGATGTTGCCGAAGCATTACGCCTGGGTGCTTGGGATTATATCTTCAAACCTATAGAAGACTTGGCTGTTCTAGGCCATGCAATTAACAAAGCCTTAGAACGTGCAACACTGATAAGAGACAACCGAAACTACCAATCACACTTAGAAGCCGAAGTTAAAAAACGCACACTAAAAATAGAACAAGGAACCATTGAAGAACATGCCATCGGAAGCTTGCTACAGCTATCCATCCAAGCCAAAGATGCAGGTGACTTTTTAACTCAATCATTGGCTTTATTACTCAGTAGTTTTAAGGCAGAAAAAGAGACGCAAGGTGCATTATTTATTCGCTCCTGTGGAGACAAACAGCTTCATTTAGAAAGTTCCAGCGGATTATCTGACCAGCAACTCAAACAATGTTATGACTCGGAATATACCAAAAAATTACTGGCAGAAGCCGAAGAAATATTTTATGAAAACTCATCAACAATATCGCCAGATCATTATTATAAAATACCCGTCTTTATCAAACGCGGTGTATTGGCTATCGCGGTCATCTTCTATCCAACACAAAAAATCACCCACTCCATCAGTCAGACCTATTTGAAACGTGTTTCTGATGTATTAAGTATGGGATGTGAAAAGTTTGAAGCAGAAAAGAAAATTCAATACCTCGCCTATCATGATGCACTGACAGGACTGCCCAATCGTTGTATGTTACTGGAAAAACTTCAGGACTATATTAGCCAAGCAATTAAAAAACACTGTTTTGGTGCCTTACTTTTTATTGACATAGATCGTTTTAAAAACCTAAATGATGCACTAGGGCATCTTTTAGGAGATGAGCTATTAAAACAAGTTGCGGCACGTTTAGTCCATTTACTAAAAGATAAAAACCTAGTTTCAAGACTGGGTGGAGATGAATTTGTTGTTTTATTAATGCAAGATCATGACAGTGAAAAAATGATTGCCGCCGATGCCTTACAGTTTGCTGAAAAAATTCGTGAGACATTGACCCAACCATTTAATCTCCAGGGACATGATTATTACATCACCTCCAGTATTGGCATCAGCTTATTTCCTGTTGAGGATGGAGATGCAGACACTACCGACTTATTAAAACATGCAGATACTGCAATGTTTTTAGCCAAAACAGACGGCGGAGACACCAATCGTTTTTACCAACCAACCATGCAAAAAGCAGCCGAAGAACGCCTAAGCCTAGAAAAAGACTTAAGATTTGCACTAGAAAATAATGAACTAGCTTTATATTATCAACCTCAAGTCGTCATTCCATCGGGGAAAATCATTGGTGCCGAAGCCTTATTGCGCTGGCATCATAAGATCAGAGGATGGGTCTCACCCGCCAAGTTTATTCCCATTGCAGAAGAAACAGGTTTAATATTAGATATTGGGCATTGGGTATTACGCACGGTGGTTCAGCAAATACAGCAATGGGAACAGCTTAAGCTTTTAAAAGATATCAATAATATTGCGGCCAATGTCAGCCCGCTACAATTCAGACAACCACACTTTGTAGAGCAAGTACAATCCATTATTCGTGAATTTGATATCACACCTGCTTTACTAAAGCTTGAAATCACCGAAAGTACCGTCATTGACAACGTAGAAGAAATCATTCAAAAAATGCATAAACTGAAGTCTTTTGGCCTACATTTTTCTATGGATGATTTTGGCACTGGCTATTCATCATTAAGCTACTTAAGAAAACTACCACTGGATCAATTAAAAATTGACCAGTCCTTTGTTCACGATATCACCACCGACAAAAGTGATGCAATGATTGTAGAAACCATCATTTCAATGGGGCATCATTTAGGCTTAGATGTTATTGCAGAAGGCGTAGAAAGCGATCAAGAAATTCAGTTTTTACATGAAAATGGTTGTAATTCCTACCAAGGATATTTTTGCAGTAAACCCATTCCAGCCAATGAATTTGAACAATTAATCATTGCTCAAAACATAACGCCTAAATAGCGAGTTACCGAAGTACAGTAGCAAGTATTCAAAGCAATTATTAGTGAGATATTGAACGAACGAATAGATCAACTTGGCTATGCAGTCCAACTTGTTCTACAAACTATCGAAAAACACATAGCATGCTTTTTGTTCAAGCACTGTAACTTGATGCAAAACATTACGATTAGAGCCATTATAATCAATGTCTTAGAATTTTATTTTGGCAAAAAATGAACCACCAAACTTTAGTTAAACATAACACTCCACTATGACACTCAATCAAAAATTAACCGCCTTTAAAACCATTTTAACCAAAGAGTTTTTACGATTTATCCGCATATGGATTCAAACCGTTTTACCCCCTGCTATTATGGTTGCATTATATTTCATCATATTTGGTAACCTTATTGGTTCTCAAATCAAAGATATTGATGGCTATACTTACATTGAATATATTGTGCCAGGACTGATATTAATGTCGGTCATCAGTAATTCCTATGCCAACGTTGTATCTTCATTTTTTAGTGCGAAGTTTCATCGAAATATTGAAGAAATGATCATTTCACCATTACCCAATACCATCATTTTGTGTGGTTACATTTCTGGTGGCATTGCACGAGGCTTGATTGTGGGTATTGCCGTCACCTTTGTTGCCATGATTTTTTCTCCCATCACCATTCAACACTGGTTCATCACCTTTCTGGTTTTTTTCCTGACGGCAACACTGTTTGCCATTGCAGGCTTTATCAACGCTGTTTATGCCAAAACCTTTGATGACATTTCCATTGTTCCAACCTTTATTTTAACGCCATTCACCTACCTTGGTGGTATTTTCTATTCCATAAAAATGCTACCTGAATTCTGGCAAAATATATCATTAGCCAACCCTATTCTCTATATGATCAATGCCTTTCGTTATGGCATGTTGGGTATTTCTGACATTGATATTGTCTGGGCTTTTGTCATCATTTGTGCTTTTATCATTGTTTTATTTTTATTTGCATTGAATTTATTGAATAAAGGTATCGGCATCAAAAATTAATCATGAATTTTAATATCCAAATCGCCTCATTTATCGCTGCTTTCATACCCATTGCCGTCTTTGTTTTTCTCATTCGGTGGATGGATCGTTATGATCGAGAACCATGGCAACAAATCATCATCACTTTTTTATTAGGTGCCTGTTTTTCAACGTTATTATCCCTGGTAGAAACCAGCTCCATTGCGATTCTTTCCAAATCTCTATTAACTTCTGAGGGACAAGAATTTTTCATTACAGGACTCATTGCCCCACTCATTGAAGAAACCAATAAGGGGATTTTTGTTATTTTAATGGCATGGCTCAGCAAAGAATTTAACAATATGACCGATGGTTTAGTGTATGGGTCAGTCATTGGACTCGGCTTCGCCTTCTCCGAAAATATATTTTATTTCTACAACATTTATAATGAAAGTGGTATTTTTCAGTGGTTAGAGGGTGTTTATGCTCGCAGTTTTTACACCGCAGGAGTCCATGCTTGTTCTACAGCAGTTTTTGGTGGTTGTATCGGTTATGCCAAATACACTCGTTTTTCACACAAAATTTTAATGTTGATTATCGGCTTTTCGTTAGCCGTCATGATTCATTCCTTCTGGAATAGTTTTTTAACTGTTTCTCAAATCACCAATGACCCTTTTTTAGCCAAACTTCCTTTTGCCATACTGCCCATTATCTGCATCTTACTGGTGGTTATTTTACAATTTTGTTTGATGCGAGAAAGTGAAATTCTTGAAATTGAATTAACCAGCGAATCTCAAAACTACCAAACATTACCCATAGAACATGTTGCCTTCATAAAATCTTACATCAACCGATCAAAAAATGGCTGGTTATCCGATAACATCTCTAAAAAACAATATTGCGCAAAAACAACTGAACTCGCCTTTTTAAGACAGCATTACTGGCGAGCAGATGAAAAAAATCGTCATATTCTTGAGCTAAAGATGAATAAACTCAGAACTGAAATTCAACAATTATTGAGTTATTCTGTATGAACTTAAAAATAAACGCCAAAAACCAGCAAGGCAGTGCTTTGATTATTTTGCTGGTATTGACATTAACCATTGTGTTTTTTATCGGAGCATTTAAATTAAAAAGCCATGTTAAATTCCGATTAATTCATGATTTCCCTGCTTATGCAGAAGCTGAAACATTTGTTATCAATCAACCTCAACTAAAACAGCATCTTGGACATTTCAAAATTAACCAATCCGAAGTTGACGGTAATTTTACCTACAATGCTTTGAGGGGATCTGGAGAACTACTCATTCCACTGACGGGATACCAAGGGAAAAGCCAACTATTGCTATCACTTTATAATGAAAATCAACAAAGCTGGCATATTGAAAAAGCCATCCTTAAAAAACAAAACCAGAAATTCATCATCCGTACCCCCATTCAATATATGCAACAAATTGAAGAACAGTTAAATCAGGGACAACTGTCTTTAGCTGAAGATTATTGTGAAACTTTATCACTGATTGAAAAAACCCCCTATTATACCAAACGTTGCAATGCATCATTGGCCTATTCATCAGGACAAATGGATGAATACTTTGCCATTTATCAACAATGGGCAAAAACCACACCTAATTATTATCGCCCTCATGTTTATTTGGGGGAAGTTTATCGTTTATCTGGACATTACAGTAAAAGCATTACAGCCTATCAACAGGCCTATAAACTCAAAAACAATCCTGAATTTGCAGCTATTTTAGCCGACTTATATTTAAGCCTGAACGATGAAGATGAAGCCATCAAGTATTTAAATCAAATCAAACAATCCTCATCCAAGTCAGCATTTACGTTTCATAGCTTTGGACGCTATCATCTCGTCAAAAAACAATTTGATGAAGCAATAGACTACTTCAATAAAGCTCGATTGGCCGACAAAGAACTTGCCTTGCCAAATTTTGGTCTAGCCTATAGCTACCGAGCATTGGGTCAGTACGAAAAATCGATTTATTTCTTTGAGCGAGGACTCATACTGAGCAACGACAGAATTGATCAACGTTTTCGTTTAATCAGTGTACTCATTAAGCTAAAACATTATGACGGTGCAATCTATCACCTTAAAAAAATCATTTTAAAACAACCCAATGAAATTAAAAGTCTCATATTACTAGCCAAACTTTACCTAAAATATGACCGAGATGAAGAAGCCACCAAGCTCATTCGCCATGCAAAAAAACACAATTTAGCATTGGCGGAACGCTATATTGAGACATTTTTTTGAAAAATTTTGATGTTATCATTATCGGTGCAGGTGCATCAGGATTGATGTGTGCTGCCATTGCAGGACAAAGAAAGCACAAAGTCCTTGTCATTGACCGTGCCAACAAAGTCGGTAAAAAAATATTAATGTCGGGTGGTGGACGCTGTAATTTCACCAATTTAGACGTAACCGCCGACAGTTATATTTCATCCAATCCTCATTTTTGCAAATCAGCTTTGAAGCAATATACCCAATGGGATTTTATCGCACTGATCGAACAATATAATATTGCTTATCACGAACGCAAACATGGTGAATTATTTTGTGATGACGATGCCAAAGATATTTTGAATTGTTTACTGGCAGAATGTGAAGCTGTTGGTGTAGAAATTAAAACCCATTGTGAAATCACCGAAATTGATCATCAGCAAAGCTATACATTACAAAGTAGCCAGGGACAGTTCAAGGCAAAATCACTGGTTGTTGCAACAGGAGGCTTATCCATCCCGACACTCGGGGGTAGTGGTTTTGGTTATCAAATTGCCAAACAATTTGGTCTAAAAGTTTTACCGACAAGAGCAGGACTTGTTCCCTTAACATTGAGTGGTTGGATGAATGATTTTTCAAAAAAACTCAGTGGTATTGCATTGGAAGTTAAGCTATCTTCTCAAAATACTGATTTTACCGAAAACCTGTTATTCACTCACCGTGGACTCAGTGGTCCTGCTATATTACAAATATCCAATTTTTGGCAAGTAGGAAACAATATTTCTATTAACTTATTACCCAATATTGATTTACACGATCAACTGCATTCACTGAAACAGCAAAAATCAAAATTGCTTTTGAGAAATATTTTAAGTCAATATTTACCTAAAAATCTCATTAAACAACTTGAAAATTTATGGTGGAAAGAAAACTCAGATAAACCATTGATTGAATTTTCTGACCAGTTATTAACTGACGTTTGTCATCATTTTAAAAACTGGCAGATAAAACCGTCAGGCACAGAAGGTTATCGAACAGCAGAAGTGACTTTGGGTGGTATCGATACTCAAGAGTTATCTTCTAAAACCATGGCAAGCAAACAATATCCATCATTATTTTTTATTGGTGAAGTGGTTGATGTCACAGGATATCTCGGCGGTTTTAATTTTCAGTGGGCATGGTCATCAGGCTATGTAGCAGGTAAAAATGTCTAATTCAATTGAAATGTTCAGCAATCGGCTAAAAAAGAACAGTAAACATTTAAGTCGCTGGTTACGCAAAGAAAACATTCACTGTTATCGACTCTATGATGCAGATATTCCAGAATATGCCTTGGCAATTGATGTCTATGAAGGCAAACAAAAGTGGGTGCATGTTCAAGAGTACCAAGCACCCAAAACAATTGATCCCGAAAAAGCGAGCCATCGTTTACACGAAGCCACAGAAACGTTGATTGATTTACTGAATATTGCACCCAAACAATGTTTCATTAAAACTCGTCGTCAGCAGAAAGGTAAATCACAATATGAAAAATTAGGCGATCAGCAATTTTTTCATGAAGTCATTGAGAATGAAAACCGTTTATGGGTTAATTTTGAAGATTACCTAGACACAGGTTTGTTTCTTGATCATCGTACCACTCGTTGCTTGCTATCAACCATGAGTCAAGGCAAACGGTTTTTAAACCTATTTGCCTACACTGGAAGCGCAACGGTCCATGCCGCTAGTGGAGGCGCATTATCAACCACCACCGTCGACATGTCGAAAACCTATCTTGACTGGGCAAAACGCAATATGTCACTCAATCAATTTAATTCACCTGCACATCAATATATCCAAGCAAACTGTATCGAATGGTTGGAAAACCAGTCATCACAATATGATTTGATTTTTCTCGACCCACCGAGTTTTTCAACGTCCAAAAGAATGAAATCAACATTTGATGTACAGCGAGATCATGTTGGTTTAATTAAAAACACAGTGAAATTACTGGATAACAATGGAGTTTTAATATTTTCTAATAACTTACGGCATTTTAAAATGGATCATCAAGCATTTCATAACCTGAAAATAGACGATATATCCAAACAAACATTACCTAAAGATTTCGAGCGGAACCCACGGATTCATAATTGTTGGAGAATTCGCCCCATTTAATCCCTTATTTTGTTCTGAATTCTGTTAACCATTGACAAGTGGGAAGCTAAAAATGGGGAGTTATTTCGCGCCCGTTATGAGTGTACATTCTTTTATTTATGAAATAAGGATCGATTTAGAGGGTGAGTATTACCATCTTGTAACCTTATGGATGTCTACACAGCAGGAGAAACAACTCTATGAAAAATTCAAAAAAAACTATGACGGCAGATGAAATAGCAAATCTTGCAGATCAAGGTGAGGATATTTCTAAACATTTTACTAATAATGGAGCTATTCGACATCCTATTCAAAGAGTTAACGTGGATTTTCCATTAGACATGCTATCAGAGCTTGATTCAATGGCTAAAAACATGAACATTAGCAGACAAGCTTTAATTAAAATGACATTAAGACAGTATTTAGATAATCATTATCTTGCGCTTTCTAAAGTGGTTTAAAAGTATAATTATTTTAACAAAATTTTTGTGGCAGATTTTTTTGCCCCTTATTATCATATAGAGAAGGGGAAAACAGCCAATTCTTAGTTTTTTCTCCTACCTAAAGAGTATGCTATGATTGAATAAAGGGATATTTTCAAAACTTAAAGCTGTCGGTGTCGATGAACAACAAGCAGAAGTTCAGGCAGAAGCACTGGCTGATATTATTGATGATAAAAAAGAAATTGAAACACTACCCGATCAAGACAAAACAATTATCAATTTTGTATTAGACTCTTTAAATTATTGCGAAAAACCATTTTCAACAAGTTACACAGCCATAATATTCATTCAAAGCATGGGAGGACTTGAACATGCAACCCCATACGACTAAACAGACCGCACTCAAGGCAATCAGGCAACTTCCTGACAACGCCAACACAGAAGAAATGATGTATCAACTTTATGTGTTGGAAAATATTCGCCAAGGACAACAAGATGCCGTAGAAGGAAAAACAGTGACTACAGAGGAGGTTCTTAAGGATATTGAGACATGGTAAAATGGACAAGACACGCAAAAAAACAACTCCGTCATATTCACAATTATATTGCAGAAGATTCACCATTTTATGCTAAACGAGTCAGTGAAGCTTTAGTAAAAAAAACAATAGGTCTTGATGATTTACCCAGAAAAGGTCGTGTAGTTCCCGAACTCAATGAAGATGTTGTTCGTGAATTATCTCTGTATTCTTATCGAATCTTATATGAAATCAAACCTAACCTAATTGAAATACTCGCCGTCATTCATAAGCGACGGCACCTGCAAATTGATGAAATCTCACGAAAATAACAATAATAAACAATATTTTTCTTTTAGCCACTAGCCCTGTGGCATTTGATCGAATATAAAATAACAAGCAAAGCGTCTGGGTTTGGTTGGGCGAGAAGACCTTGAACGGTAGTAAAATGGCTGCAACCAGACAAATACTGACACGTTAATTTAATTTTTTTGAGGCAGGGAATGCCCTTAGGGGTTGGGGTTGATTGAATTAATCTGCGCAACCTCTATTGATGACAAAAGCAAAGACTTGATACATTTTAGTAACCTCAACCCAACCTACTTCGACCAACTTAAGGAATAATATCAATCGGGTTAGTCAAAAAATCACTAAAATCAATAATTCCAAGACTACTGTCATCATGAAAATCAAATATCTTTTGGT
>JABHHM010000210.1 GCA_018671575.1 Methylococcales bacterium
ATCTGGGTGGTCATTCACTCTTAGCAACCCAATTAATCTCTCAGGTCAGAAAACAATTTGAGATTGAGTTACCTGTCAGATCGTTGTTTGAAGTTGATTCATTACAATCCTTTGCCACGGTGATAGATGACTTAATACAAAATGACGATGGTAGCAGTCAATTACCCGTGATAAACAAGGTGTCACGACAACAAGATTTACCATTGTCATTTGCTCAGGAACGTCTGTGGTTTTTACATCAAATGGATCCTGATACCGCCAATTATAACATTCCATCAGCCGTCAGAATTAAAGGTGATATTGATTCTAAAGCACTGGTGCAAGCTCTGTGTAGCCTGGTTGAACGACATGAAACCTTACGCACCACGTTTAAAGAAATAAAAGGTGAAATGGTTCAAATTATTCATGAAAATAAAGACATGGATTGTTGTCAATTGCCAATAGAAGATATCGCTGAGTTAAGTGGCTTGTCTGATCAAACGTATGGTTCAAATAAAGATGCTGATTCGGTGTTACAGCAGTTGATTAAACATGAAGCCAGCCAACCTTTTGATTTGGAAAATGGCCCATTATTTCGTGTCAGACTGATTGAAATGAGTGATAACAATCACTTGTTGTTATCAACCATGCATCATATCATTTCAGATGGTTGGTCGAGTGGTATTTTAGTCAATGAAGTGGCACGTTTTTATCAAATTTATAAACAAAATGAAAGCATTGATATTGCTCCTTTGAGTATTCAATATGCTGATTATTCTTCATGGCAACGGCATTGGTTTCAAGGAGATTATCGACAACAGCAATTGGATTGGTGGAAAAATAAATTAACAGGGTCTTTGGAATTACTCAATTTGCCCACCGATAGACCTCGTCCTAATATGCAGACATTTGCAGGAGATCTGGTTGAGTTTAATATTGAAGATGCTTTGGCAACGGAGCTGACGGTTTTATGTCGAAATCAAGATGTAACATTATTTATGTTGTTATTGACGGTATTCAAAATATTGTTGCATCGTTACAGTCATCAAGAAATTATCAATGTGGGATCACCGATTGCGGGTCGTAACCATGCGGAATTGGAAGAAATTATAGGTTGTTTTGTTAATACTTTGGTGTTGAGTACCGATTTATCAGACAATCCTAGTTTTACTGATTGCCTGAAACGAGTGAAAGAAACGGCATTGGGTGCTTTTTCTCATCAAGAAGTCCCTTTTGAACAATTGGTTGAATTGATGCAACCTGACCGTAACATGAGTCACAGTCCATTGTTTCAAGTTGCATTTACCTTGCAGACGGCTCAGCAACAAAAGCTCGACATGGGAGACCTTGAATTTACTCAACTCAGTGAAACCAACAAAACATCCAAATTTGATTTAACCCTGACTTTCATTGATTCAGTGAATGGTTTAAAAGGTGTGTTTGAATACAATACCGATTTATTTGACCGTTCTACCATTGTTAGAATGACGGAGCATTGCCAAAATATCATTAATGTCATTGTTAAAATGCCCAGCGAAGGTATTCAAACCATTAATTTACTGGGTGATAAAGAACGAGATCAATTGCTCAATCAATGGAATATTACTGAACGAGACATCGACTATGACCGACATGTTCCTCAAATCATCGAAGCACTGGCTAAAAAAGTACCGAATTTATCGGCGATTGTGCATAATGACAAAGTAATCAGTTATGCTGAATTAAATGCCAAAGCCAATCAACTGGCAAACCACATTGTAGCATTGGGTTTGTCAGGTAATAAAATTGTTGGTGTTTATATGGATCGTTCCATAGAAATGATTGTGAGTTTTCTCGCCATTTGGAAAGCGGGCGGTGCTTATGTTCCTATTGACCCCGTCTATCCTGCTGATCGCGTGGCTTACATGGCAGAAGATGCGGATCTGACCATTTTATTAACACAACAGAGTTTAATGTCGCAAACACCTGATTTTGTACAGCATTGTATTTGTGTTGATAATTTCTCGAGCAATACATCAACTGAAAATATTAATCATCAAGTGACGGATGATAGTTTGGCTTATGTCATCTATACCTCGGGTTCAACAGGTAAACCCAAAGGGGTGATGATAGAGCAAAATTCGTTATTGAATTTAGTCAATTGGTATAAACACCGTTATCAATTAAACGTTGAAGATCGCTGTACTCACATTGCAGGAGTGGCTTTTGATGCGTCAGTGCTGGAGATTTGGCCAACATTATGCAGTGGTGCCAGTTTGTGGCTGGTTAATGATGAATTAAGAGCTGATCCAGAAAAACTCACTCATTGGCTCATTGAACATAAAATTAACATCAGTTTCATGGCAACGCCATTGGCAGAACGAGTGATTAAAATGCCTTGGCCAGAAGATGCTGTTTTAAGGTCAATTTTAACGGGGGGAGATAAACTGCATGACTTTCCTGCAGAAGATTTACCCTTTGAACTGGTCAATCATTATGGTCCTACTGAATGTACCGTGTTGGTAACACTTGATGTAGTCGTCGCTCAATCTGGTTTGACGACACCGAGTATCGGTAAAGCGATGGACAATACTAGAGCTTATATTCTGGACTCACATTTTAATCCCGTACCCATCGGTGTGCCAGGTGAATTACTGATTGCAGGTCAAGGTGTCGGTCGTGGTTATTTGAATCAACCCGAGTTAACTGAAAAAAGTTTTATTGATAATCCTTATGATGTGTATTACAAACGAATGTATCGAACAGGAGATTTGGTTCGTTTTTTAACGGATGGTCGCATTGAATATTTAGGGAGGATCGATCAACAGGTTAAAATACGAGGTTATCGCATTGAACTGGGTGAAATTGAAGTTATTTTGGGGCAATATCATAAAATTCAAGAATGCGTTGTGATTGCCCACAGTGAAGCCAACGGGCAAAAAAGTTTGGTGAGTTACATTGTTCCTTTTAAAGATGATGAAATTGAAATTACTGATTTACGACAGCATTTATTGAACGATTTACCTGAATATATGGTGCCGTCAATTTTCATATTTTTAGATGAATTACCTGTCACTGCCAATGGTAAATTAGATCGTAAAGCATTGCCAGAACCTAACTCTGATCACTATGATCGTAATGAATTTGTTGCTCCCAGAAACCCATTAGAAGAGCAGTTGGCAAGTATTTGGCAAGCGGTATTAAGCGTTGATCGCATAGGAATTCATGATAATTTCTTTGATTTGGGTGGTCATTCATTATTGGCAACACAAGTTAATTCACTAATGCGTGATCAATTGAGTGTAGAAATTCCTTTAAAAGATTTGTTTGAATGTCCAACCATCGCTCAATTAGCAGTCAAAGTAGCAGAATTTCAAGCAGAAGAGGGCGAATCGTCATCCATTAAACTGGTTAAAGTCGAACGTGACCAACATTTGCCATTATCATTTGCTCAGGAAAGAATGTGGTTTATTGATCAATTATCACCCAACCAAGCAACTTATAATATCCCTGCCGCAATCCGTTTGACAGGTCATTTAGATAGCGTTTCCTTGAATTTTGCATTGAGTGAACTCATCAGGCGACATGAAACGCTAAGAACCTATTTTAAGTCGGTTGATGGAACACCTTATCAATTCATTATTCCTGCTCGTGGCATGACGTTAGCAATGCAAAGTCTGCAAATAAAACGTCGTCAAATTACCCGTGCTGGTGAATTTGTTTTGCCTGTTTATAATTTGGAATCACTGGCAGAAGAAGAAAAAGAAACGGTTTTAACACAAAAAATTCAGGAAGAAGCGTTAACACCGTTTAAATTGGGTAAAGGTCAGTTGTTCCGTGTCATCTTGTTCCGTTTATCGAAAGACAATCATGTCTTTATGTTGAACATGCACCACATTATTTCTGACGGCTGGTCTGTCGGTGTAATGATTAAAGAATTTTCTACTTTGTATCAATCATTTGTGTCAGGCAGTCATTCATTCTTGCCTGATTTACCGATTCAATATGCGGATTATTCCTTTTGGCAAAAACAATGGCTACAAGGTGAAGAATTAGAAAAACAAGTGAATTACTGGAAGCAACAATTAAACGGTGTGTCCGTTTTAGATTTGCCCACTGATTTTGCCAGACCCAGCGTGATGACAACCCATGGTAGTCGGGTCTTGTTTCAAGTTCCTGCCAAATTAACGGGTGAATTGAATGCCTTGTCACAGAAAAATGATGTGACATTGTACATGACTTTGTTGACTGCATTTCAAACTTTATTATTCCGTTATACAGGGCAAAAAGACATTGCTGTTGGTTCACCCGTTGCAGGTCGAAACCGTTCTGAGTTGGAAGGGTTGATTGGCTGCTTCATCAATACCATGGTATTGAGAACAGAATTGTCAGGTGATACAAGGTTTTGTGATTTGATGAAACAGG
>JABHHM010000322.1 GCA_018671575.1 Methylococcales bacterium
AAAAATGATGCTAAACAAATGGTGGCTACCTTAGATTTTGCCTTGAAACAATTATTAGACAGTGGTTATTTGCCTTTTAATCTGTCTTTTCATGGTGGAGAAGTAACGGTGCTACCCACCTCAATACTGGACCAACTTTTTGGTATTGCTCATCAATATTATCAGCAATATAACAATCAAATCAAAAGTCAGGGCTTTAAGGTTAATCCGTTACACATTAAAACCAATTTGCTCAATTTTAAAAAACACTATGATGTATTGAGTCATTATAAGGTATCGATTAGTGCCAGTATTGATTTGCCCTTGTCATTGCATGAAAAATATCGCCGAGATAAAAACAACAACAGTACCTTGAAACGGATTGTTGATAATCTTAAATTATTGGCTAACTATCCTCATAATCACAA
The DNA here is from genome assembly GCA_018671575.1 of Methylococcales bacterium. Taxonomy (GTDB): domain Bacteria; phylum Pseudomonadota; class Gammaproteobacteria; order JABHGC01; family JABHGC01; genus JABHHM01. The sequence continues at coordinate 408 of JABHHM010000322.1, forward strand.
AACATCTTGTGTAGTGACTCAACAGCATTTGTTGCAAATAGATGATTTTATTCATGATATTAAATATTTACATTTTGAATTAGGGCTTGATATGAGTCGTTTTAATGTCATGTTTGCTTTTGATTCTACATTAAATCAGGAAAAATTTAACCAACAGGTGGCTGGTTGTCAAATGCTAACAGGTCAGCAACAATTGCAATTCTATGACAAAATTAAAGCAGCTTTCATGGGAACAGTGTTAGAAAATGCCTTTCATAATGAATGGTTTAAGGAGTTTACACCAGATTATTGCTGTTCAGCAGTGAATTGTGGGGATAAGTTTTTTTTGCTACAAGCCGATGGTAATGTTTATTCTTGTCCGCGTGGTCAGTCATCAGAATCTTATTGCTATGGAAATATCTTTGAGGATGAAGTGGATGACATTATCAGCAATGGTTGGCAGGTCATTGAACGAAATGAAAATACAATGGAGGTGGATGACGATTGTTTAAATTGTTGCTACATGCCTTATTGTAATGTCGGTTGCACTTTTGTTAGACAGCAGACAGGGGCTCATAAAAGTTATACCTGTCAGTTACAGCAAGCAATATACCAGGATAATCCTGAAAAATACCGTCCCTTAATGAAAGATGAAATTCAGCAGTACAGTCAACGATGGTTATTACAAAATAACCTAAAACGTTTACAAACCCATTATCCTCAAGCCAGTCATTTTGTGACGCCAGAATTAAGAGAACCATCGAATCAATTATCCGAACTCGTCAAGAATGATGCTGTTTTGAAGCAACTTTATGCCACTGATTTGTTTTATTTAAAAGTGAATGGCGTCCATTATGATTTACATTCCCCGTTGCTAAAAAATGAACGTGATATTGAAATTATCAATGCAGATAGCGAAATATTTTTGGCAGTACGCCAAGATATTTTTAAACTCAATTGTGAATTTGAAGTGAATAACCACCTAATATTAATGATGTTGCGTGATACGACGGTGGTGTACGGAGATGAACAACGTAATAAACAGGAGCACATTTTTGATTATGCTATTTACCACAATAGTTTTTTCAATCAAGCAGTGAAGCAGGGCAATCATTATATAATAGATATTTCTGCTATTATTAAATTACATGGACAACTTTATTTGCCTGATATAAGGAATAATCTGTTTTTTACGACCCGAAATTTGCGTGAATATCATTATCAAAAACAACGTAAAAATGCTTTTTATCACTTGCAGGCCATTAATTTGCCTTTTCAGAATATAGAATTTATTTGGCAAACCTCCTGATTTGTTATAAGGAACATCTATTATGCAATCAAATGCCCCGATATTAACCACTCATCAAGTTAATAATCAGTTGGATGCAAAACTCGACTTGTTTATCAGCCAAATGGCGATTAAAGGCAATTCTGATCAACTAAAAAGTAAAATTAAACGTCACCTTAATCAATTACAACCTGCTCAATACGTTTTATTTCGACATTCATCGTTGTATTTTTTTAGTGCGGATAGTGTTGATGAAATTGAAAAAACTCATGATAAATATCAAGATAAAGATTATCTGCGTTTTGATGGTGAAAAGGTAACAAAAATTAATCCTGAGTATTATATTGGTCCAGCCAGTACAAAAAAACAATTGGCTTTCTCGTCGTTTTATAGTGACTCTGATCTTCTGGAGTTATCTTATGAAATTCATAGCAATAATAACAATAATAACAATAATAACAATAACAATAATAACAACGGAAATAATGGCAATAATGGTTAAAGCTGAATTAAGCGGTTTATCCGCTTCAATGACAACTTATTCCCTTGCGGTATAAGGTATGTTTACTGCCTGGTTAATCACAAAAATAATTATTTTATTACTGTTATTATGGTGGTTATTTTCTACATTGAAAAAAGCCAAACGTCTCGCAACAATTAGCCTTCATTTAATTGAGGCTCCTCAGTTTAGCTCTGATTTGATTGGTTGTTATGTTTGCTTTTCAGGTTATGTTGAATCAATGAATCAATTTGAAAGTTCATTGGTTCAGCAAAACTGTGCTTATTACACTACTCAGGTAGTGGCTTATTGGAAAACTAAAGTCAAAAAACCTGGTAAAGGTATGAATTCACATAAAAAAACCATTTTGACCGATAGGCCAGATGATGATGTCATGTTGATGAGTGATGGCGGTGTAGCAGTACATATTGATATGAAAGAGTTTTATCAGAAAAGAGTGCACTTAAATATTGCTGAATCAAACTCAGGTGGAAAAGTCTATCAATGTCCTTTGTTTTGTGCGTCAAAAAGTGAAAAAAAGTTTAGTCACTATACTTGGTTTGAGCAATATCTCTGTTCAGGAGATAAAGTTAAAATTTATGGCTTATTAAGTTTGAGTGAAAATGGAGCGCTTTGGTTAAAACCGACGATGGAGGCAACTTATGCAACCGTATTGTTTGCTATCCCGAAAGGCGATAAGTTTAGTTCGACCAGACAAGTTACTCAACTCAGCTCTAAATCTGTCAGTGGGTCTAGCGTTAGTGGCTTGTTAGAAAAATATCATCAACAATTTATACACCAGAAAAAGTATTTGGGATTAATCTTGGGTATTCTGTTTTTATATATTGGTTATTTTTTTGTGTTATAAAAAAAAGCCCCAAAAATTTGTGGGGCGATGGTCAAGTTGCAGCATATACCAAAATAATTCAATTCATTTAAGGTTGCTGAGTGCAAAACATAATAATGATGACTTGATATAAACACTTTATATGAAATTGATTGAGGGTTGGTAGCATGCTCTGGATCAATGGAGTAAAATGTCTGACAAGCTGTTGTTTTTAGATTTTCTTATTTATTATATTTATTAAAAATGCCACACATTAACCTTAAAAAAGATGAATTCCATTGGTGGTTTACCCATTCTGACCAAATTCAAAATACGGCTTTAATCAAAGCTTATCACCAAATGATTAATGCTGAAGAAGAAGAGCGACGTGTAAAATTTCGTTTTGAAAGACACCGTCATCAACATTTGGTGACTCGTGCATTGGTTCGTACAACGTTGTCGCATTATGTTAATGATATTGCCCCCCAAAACTGGAAGTTTGTTAAAAACCAGTATGGACGACCAGATATTTGTCCTTCCATGAATTTACCCTCACTCAAATTCAATCTGTCTCACACGGAAAATCTGATTTGTTGTGGTGTTTGTCTGGATAATGAAATGGGGGTGGATGTGGAAAATGTTGAACGAATCAGTGCAACTTTGGATATTTCCAAACGCTTTTTTTCAGCTAATGAATATACTGATTTATTGAAGGTACCAAAACACCTTCAAAAACAATATTTTTTTTATTATTGGACATTGAAAGAAGCCTATATCAAAGCCAAAGGAAAAGGTATTCACATACCTCTTGATCAGTTTTCTTATGATCTTAAAACAAAGGATAAAATATCGGTGAATTTTGATGCCAGTCTCGGTGATGATCCACAAGACTGGCAATTTATGTTAATTAATATTGATCAAAAATATCGTTCGGCTTTGGCGATTAATCGAGGAAAAACTGAAAATATGAAAGTTGACATCAGAGAAGTTGTTCCTTTGGATAGTGAAAAAGATCTGAATTATAGAATAATTGCTCAGTGATTATTTATAGGGGGCGATATGGAAAAACTCGAAATAAGGTATAACGGTTACAACTATTTTGGTGATTTAATGGGTATTCATTTTGACTCAAAAGAAAAGAATATCGTTGAGTTTGATCGGGAGCTTTTTGAGGTGATGAAATAATGTCTGATAATTTGCGAGGAATGATACTGGCTATTATTATCGGGTTATTTGTTTACCTGATAGCAGGTAGTTTTGTGAACAGTCAGCAGGCAATCTTGCTGGGTTTAATTGCAGTCATGGTTACCTTGTGGACTAATGAAGTTTTGCCATTAGGTGTGGTTTCATTATTTCCTATTGTTTTGTTTCCTGCGTTTGATATTTTAACGACCAATGCAGTGGCCGCTAATTATTCTAAATCCATTATTTTCTTGTTTTTGGGTGGCTTCATGCTGGCCATTGCAGTTGAAAAAACATTATTACACCAAATGATTTCTGGCAGAATGTTGCGATTATTCCCAAATACTGCAAGAGGTGTGATCTTTTCATTGGCATTGACCTCGGCAGTCTTGAGTTCTTTTTTATCCAATACCACCACAACGCTTTTGTTAATGCCCCTGGCTCTTTTTCTGACGGATAATAATGGGTTGAAAATGCGTTTTGCTTTAGCCATTGCTTATGGTGCGAGCATTGGTGGTATTATTACGCCAATTGGTACGCCCCCTAATCTCATTTTATTTGGTTTGTTTGAAGAATTGAAAATACCAGAAATACCTTTTATGCAATGGGTTGTTTTGGTCTTACCTCTCGCCATGATAATGCATTTTTTTGTGTCATGGGTGTTATCTATTGGAACAAAAAATGAGATGGTTTCAAGAAAAGAACTCAGTAAAACATTAACGGATGATCAAAAAAAAGTAGCATTGGCTTTACTTGGTTTAATTGTGTTACTGGTATTAAATTCACCCATAAAACCCATTTATTCTGGACTGGGTTTGAATGAAAAAGGCATTTTACTTGCTTTTGGTTTGTTGATGTTTATGCCTCCTTTTAATATCTTAAATTGGTCAGACAGCAAAAAAATTCCTTATGAAATTATTTTTTTATTTGGAGCAGGGTTTTCAATTGCAATGGCCGTGACATCAACGGGTTTAGCTGATGTATTGGCGCAAACATTGCAAGCATTGACCAATTTACCACCCGTTATTTTATTGATTATTGTTGCATCATTGGTCACTTTTACCACCGAAATAACCAGTAATACCGCATTAATATCCATGATACTTCCTGTTATCTATGCCATTACTCAAAAAAATGGTTTGGATGTGAGATTGTTTATGATGGTTGCCACCGTTTGTGCCAGTTATGCTTTCATGCTACCCATTGCAACACCGCCCAATGCAATTGCCATGAGTAGCGGGGTAGTGCATGTGAAAACAATGGCCAAATATGGTTTTGTATTTAATATGTTTGGTATTACTTTGATTTCATTTTTGGCAATAACTTACTGGATGTTTTTTTTATAAATGAAAGATAAAGCAAACCATCAATTAAATGATGGTCTAAAATACGATCGTCAACACATATGGCATCCCTATTCTTCTCTGGTTAATCCCTTGCCATGTTATTCTGTCGAAAAAGCAGAGGGTGTTTATATAACGCTTGAAAGTGGTGAAAAATTAGTTGATGGCATGGCTTCTTGGTGGTGCGCTATTCATGGTTATAACCATCCTGTTTTAAATCAGGCAATTAATGATCAATTGCAACAAATGTCACATGTGATGTTTGGAGGATTGACACATCAGCCTGCTATTCAACTGGCAGAACAATTGATTCGGATAACACCCGAGTCATTGCAAACTGTTTTTTTCTGTGATTCTGGCTCAGTGGCAGTCGAAGTAGCAATTAAAATGGCGATGCAATATTGGCAAGCCAAAGGTGACAAAACAAAGACCAAATTATTAACCATTAAAAATGGTTATCATGGAGATACATTTGCCGCTATGTCTGTGTGTGATCCTGTGAATGGAATGCATCATTTGTTTTCATCATTGCTACCAAAACATTTCTTTGTAGAGTCACCCAATTGTCAAAACAATCAGCAGTGGTGTTTGCAAGACATGCAAGCAATGACAGCCACTCTTGAACAGCATCACCATGAAATAGCTGCCATTATTTTAGAACCCATTGTACAAGGTGCTGGAGGAATGCGAATTTATGCTCCTGATTATTTAGCTCATGCACGAAAACTCTGTGATCAATATGATGTATTATTAATCGCAGATGAAATAGCCACGGGATTTGGTCGAACAGGTCAATTATTTGCCTGTGAACATGCCAATATTTGCCCAGATATTATGTGTTTGGGAAAAGCAATGACAGGGGGCTATCTTAGTATGGCTGCAACCTTAGCAACAGAAAAAATAGGGCGAATTATATCAACAGCGGATCCAGGTGTTTTTATGCATGGACCAACATTTATGGGAAATCCACTGGCTTGTGCTGTGTCATTGGCGAGTATTCAGTTGTTACTGGATTCCTCTTGGCAACAAAATATTATAAAACTAGAACAACAAATGATTGAGTCTTTGATGCCATGTCAAAACCATTCAAAGGTAAAGGATGTACGTGTATTGGGCGCAATTGGTGTCATTGAATTGAATGACGATGTTGATGTCGCCAGTCTACAGCAAAAATTTGTAAAAATGGGAGTTTGGATACGTCCTTTTAGAAACTTAATTTACATTATGCCTCCTTATATAATCAAGCCAGAACAACTTAAAAAATTAACAGATGCTATGCTGGCTAGTTTGTAGAAAAATAATGATTTAATGCTATCCTTATGACTGTGAAAAGTAGTTTTTTTAAAGTATCAGAAAAACAAAGTTATTTTAATAATAGGTGTTTTTTATTTTCACCATGAAGTGCATGAAGATATTGAAGTTTTTTTTCATTGTCTTCATGTGCTTCATGGTAAAAAAATATACCATTCGCAGAATATTTTCCCATCAGGGCATCATGTTCTTAACTTAAAGGGTATCATGTTCAAATAATGAGCGACCAAAAAAGTACATTTTATGAGGTAGACCAAGAATTAATTAATGATTTTTATCAGGAGTTTCAAGAATCATATGATACGGCTGAAAATTTATTAATTGTTCTGGAAAATAATCCTGATGATCCTGAAGCCATCAATGATTTATTTCGTTGTGTGCATTCCATTAAAAGCAACCTTAAAATGGTTGGTTTTGGTGAAATAGCTGATTTTATACACAATGTAGAGCACATTCTTGATGCCATTCGTCATCACCAATTAAGCTACAATGCAGCATTGAGTGATGTTGTTTTATTGTCGATGGATTTTGTAAAAAATGAATCAAATAAGTTGTTCAATGCTGGTGTTATCAGTGGAAATATTCAAGAGTTATCAAGTTACCTTGAAAAAATATGTCATTCTGATTCACAAGAATATCTTAATAATATCCAGCTATTAATTCAGCAATTAAACTCAGATGATGAAGTTGTTATTACTGAAAGCAAAAATGAAGTTTGTTCGTTGCGATCTGCATCTGATCAGAAGGACATCGAGTATTTTAAACAACTGATTGAGCAACTTGAATCATACATGCCTTATTGGCAAGGGCGAAGTCAACGTGTTTTAGATTTAGTCAGTGCTTTGAATGAAAAATCAGATTGTATCGTCAATGCACAACAATTAGAAGCTGCCGTGTATTTACATGATATTGGCATGGCATTTTTACCTGACTCATTAATGGCTAAAGACAGTCGTTTGGATGATGAAGAATTTAAACTATTAAAAACACATCCCGTATTGGGTCATGACTACATCAAAAGAATTCCAGGATGGGATGATGCGGCAACAATGATTTTGCAACATCACGAACGATTTGATGGTAATGGTTATCCGAATAAAATTAAAAATACTGAATTATCTGATGGTGCTTGTATGATTGCCATTGCAGATACTTTTGAGGCGATGACTCATGTTAGGTCACAAAGAACCCATAAACGTCCCATGCTACGAGCAGTTATCGAAATTAACAGTCAGTCAGAAAAACAGTTTTCGCCTTGGTGGGTGGGAATTTTTAATGAAGTCATACGCAGTCGAACTAAAAAATGAATCTAAATCATGATGCCAGAACAACAAACCGTACTTGTTATTGATAATTCAACTGAAACCCTTGAAATGCTTCGATCTGAGATGGATGTGCATGAGTTTCAGCTGGTTTATGCCGAAACTGGAGACCATGCTAAGAAGTTAATTAAAGATAAAAAACCTGATTTAATCATTATTGACCCTGAATTTTGTGGCATTGATGGCTTTAATATTTGTCGTGAAATGAAGCGTAATGAAATGTTTTATTCTATCCCTGTTATTTTTATCACTTATCTGGGCATGGTAGAAGATAAAGTTAAAGGTTTTGAAGCGGGTGCTATAGATTACTTGGTAAAACCTTGCGAATCATTAGAAGTAATCATAAGAGTTCGCAGTGCGTTAAGAAAAAAACAATATCAGGATGTACTGTCTAATCTGTCACACATTGATCCAATAACGGGGTTATGGAATCAGAAGCATTTCGATCGACGTTTGTCAGAACAATTCGCCTCTTTTGTGCGTTATGACCGCCATTTTAGTTTGTTTATTTTAGAAGTGGATCATTTCAAAGAGATTGAAAATAAAGATGTCATTGGAAAAGTGGTTAACGCAATTACACGATTATTGTGGGCGCATTGCCGAGTTTGCGATATTTTGAGTTATTGGGGGCAAGGTCGTTTTGCTTTGTTATTGCCTGAAACGGGTCTATGGGGTGCTAAAATACTGGCTGAACGATTGCGGGCAGAAGTTGAAGTTTTGTTCAAGAAAAATGAGCTGGACAATCATAAGCATAAATTGACAGCCAGTATCAGTGTTATTGCATCTGAAATATTTGCAAAAATCACCAAATTATCAACTCAACATATTTTGACCGCAACCAAAACAGTGGTTGAAAATATTCAAACTCGTGGTGGTAATGCGATTGAATGTGTTTATGAAAAAGATTTGAATGAAAGTGAATTATTGTTATCAGAAAAAACACTGGGAGAAATATCTGAAGCAGACCAACAACGTCAACAATACGAATATCTGATATTAGCACATCAAACAGCCACTGCGTTGAGTGGACGGCCAGAAGTTGATAACTTACTCAATACCTTTTTAAAGCAAGCCATGCATTTTCTGGATGCGAAACATGGTTTGGCTTGTATTTTTAACCCTAAATCAGATGCTTTATCCTGTAAGCTCGGAGTAGGGTGTTATGAGGCAATACAAGGTAAGCAGGTGAGTAAGAATAAAGGCTTTGTTGGTGAGGTTTATAGCAAAGGACAAGCGATTATTCATAATGTCAATAAAAATGGTATCCGAATGGAGCTTGGGATTCCAATTATTTGTGCAGAGAAAGTCATTGGTGTGATGGGCATTGCTTATGATGATAATTCAAGCAAAAATTTCAGTGATAAAGATGTTGAAGTGATGTCTCATTTTTCTGAAATTGCCTCAATTGCCATGGATAATATCCGATTATATGCCATTGCAGAACAAGAATTAAAAGAACGGGAAGCCTTAGAGCAAGAACTTAAAACAGCAAAACAACTGTCAGAAAATGCAAATCTTGCCAAAAGCACTTTTCTTGCCAATATGAGTCATGAATTACGCACTCCACTCAATGCAATTATTGGTTATGGTGAATTTTTGGTTGAAGAAGCCGAAGAATTTCATCACCCGACATTTATACCTGATTTGAATAAAATAGTGGGTTCTGGACATCATTTATTAAATTTAATCGACAGTATTTTGGATTTGTCCAAAGTAGAGGCTGGAAGAACTCAGCTGTATTTGGAAAATATTCAATTAGATGCTTTGTTACAAGTTATTTTTGACACCATTAAACCCGTGATTGAGCGAGGTGGCAACAAGCTCGTTGTCAATGTCATCAAGACACCTGAGAAGCTTTACATTGATCAAACCAAGTTGAAACAAATTTTATTGAATCTATTAAGTAATGCAGCAAAATTTACCAACAATGGTGAGATTGGATTTATCGTTAACACCTTGGTAGATGAAGGCAATGAGTGGGTTGAGTTTCGTGTTAAAGATTCTGGTATTGGCATGACAGAAGACCAAACCAAAAAACTGTTTCATGCCTTCGTTCAGGCTGATACCTCATCAACCAGGAAATATGGTGGTACAGGATTGGGTTTGGCAATCAGTAAATCATTTTGTGAAATGATGGGGGGTACCATTGATGTGACCAGTGAATTGTCTGTTGGTAGTACCTTTGTGGTTAGAATTCCTGGTAAAATGAAGCTGTCAAAAGTTGATTTGTTGTCAACTTATAAAAAGAATCAGATTGATCGACATTCCAGCATTTTAGTTGTGACTAAAAATGAACGTATTACACAATCAATTCATATAGAGGGCGTTGAAATAAAGTCTGTTGCAAGCATTGAAAAGAGCTTGTCTTCAATCAATCAATTGCTACCCGATATTATATTGGTTGATGCTGAAATATTTTCCAGTGAAGCCGATTTTGATGAAATTATGATGTGTCATGAAGAGTCACCAAGTATTCAAACCATTGTGATTACTCATCCTGATAATGAATATTTAATTTCAAAAAGTGCCAATATGGATAATTTGGATTATATATTAAAGCCTTATAATTCAGTAAAATTACATTCACGAATAAGAACTGTTTTAAGAACCAAACATTACATGTTGTTATTGGAAGAGCGTGCACAGGTTGATTTGTTAACCAATCTTTGGAATAAGACTCATTTTAATTTGAGGCTGGAAGAAGAAGTGGTTTCAACACAACGTTATCCTCGGTCATTTACATTGGTTGAGGTTAAAATAAGTGAATTTAAAACATTGTTTAAATCTTCTGGTAAGGACTTCTGTGATTATTTTATTACGGCAATGGCTGAGTTGTTGACTTATACTTGTCGAGTTTGTGATGTTCCTTGTCGTTGTGGTCATGATGAATTTATCATTATTTTACCAGAAACAGGAATGGTAGAAGTGAAAGCGTTCGTTAAAAGATATGTAAAAATGTTGCAACAACGAACGCTGAAAATAGCCACTGAATATAAAATGGATAAAGGGCTTTTAAATACGAATATGGCGATTATCTCATCAGACCAACTGACTCCTCGACATTTGGTTACGATGGATAATATGTTAGAAGGTTTAGAGGATGCAATGACTAAATCTCAAGCAATGACAGAAGAAATTACCATTTATTATTCTGATTGGCGGCCCTGATAAAAATGAACATTAAAGACTTAAATAATCATTATGCGATTGACGGTAAGTTAGCTTTTAAAGAAAAAGATGATGGACTGATTATTGTGAATGTTTCTACAGATTTGGCAACCGCTGAATTGTGCTTGCAAGGAGGTCATTTATTAAGGTGGCAACCTACTCATACCAAGAAGCCTGTTATTTGGTTATCTGATGAAGCAAAATTTTTGCAAGGAAAATCCATCAGAGGTGGGATTCCTGTTTGCTGGCCATGGTTTGGTGATCATCATGAAAAAAATAATTTTCCCGCCCATGGTTTTGCTCGAACGACACCGTGGGAGTGTCTTGATGCAAAAATGATAGATGATGGGCAAATAATGGTAGAGTTAGGCTTGGTTATGACTGATAAATTAAATCAATATTGGCCTTATCATTCCCGTTTATCCATGACCATTATGATGGGAAAAACACTAAAAATTGCCTTAAAAACTGAAAATAGAGATGATAAAAGTTTTGTCATTAGTGAAGCATTACATACTTATTTTGCAGTCAGTGAGATTAAAAATATTCACATTGATGGCATGGATGGTTGTGACTTTTATAATAAAGTCATTGATGATAACGAAACACAATTAGATGATATAAGGTTTACGGGTGAAACAGATCGTGTTTATCAACAACACCGTGTTGATTGTGTGATTAATGATGTAGATTTTAATCGTCAAATTAAGATTAAAAAATCAAGCAGTCAATCAACCGTTGTTTGGAATCCCTGGAATAATAAAGCTGAAAAAATGGGTGACTTAGGTGAGCAGGGCTGGCAAAAAATGGTTTGTGTTGAGTCGGCTAATGCTATGTCGGATGCAATTACCATTGAGCCTGGAGAAAGTCATATCATGGCTGTTGAATATTCAGTGGTATAGTCTAATTTTGGCAATTAAATGAATCATCACTTCGAAACAATTATCCTCAATGCAACAGGTGCATCAACACTAACTCAGACCGAAATGATTCAAAGTTTGTGGAGTGGTTATGGTGAAATTTTACGCTATAAGCTCACCGATAGCAGGTTGCAAAGTGTGGTGGTTAAACATGTCCGACTACCTGATAAGAAAAAACATCCGAGAGGTTGGAACACTGACCTTTCTCATGCCAGAAAGGTTAAATCATATCGAGTAGAAATGGCTTGGTATCAACAATGGAATCAGTTTTGTGATGAGTCTTGTTTAACGGCTGACTGTCTTGCCTTAGAGACTCAAGATGATGAAGTTTTAATGGTTCTTGAAGATCTTGATCAGTCAGGTTATCCCGCACGTAAATCAATGGTTTCAAATGATGAAATTAACCAATGTTTATCCTGGCTGGCAAATTTCCATGCCACTTTTTTGGGTAAACAACCAACGAATTTATGGCCATTGGGAACCTATTGGCATTTAGAGACCCGACCTGACGAGTTAAATGCTTTAAATGATTCAGTCCTGAAAAAAGCTGCCCATTTAATTGACCAAAAATTACAAGATAGTCCGTTTCAAACATTTGTTCATGGTGATGCTAAGTTGGCTAATTTTTGTTTTTCTGCCGATGGTAAAAAGGTAGCGGCTGTTGATTTTCAATATGTTGGTGGTGGTTGTGGTATGAAAGATGTGGGTTATTTTTTAGGCAGTTGTCTGGATGAAAATGAAAGCCAGCAGTTAATTCCTCAATTTTTGGAGTTTTATTTTCAGTCACTTAAAAAATCCTTAATTTCAAAGCAAACCCTCGTTGATTTTGAAGCACTTGAAGCCAATTGGAGAGATTTATTTCCGCTGGCATGGACAGATTTTCATCGTTTTTTGAAAGGATGGAGTCCTGGTCACTGGAAAATTAACGATTATAGCGAACGTGTGGCCCGTAGCGTATTGGAAAATCTAAAAAACGAGATTTAACCGCTTCTATGGAACTTTCAAAAAGTGATCTTTTTTTATTAAACCAATGCGCTGTTACTGCTGCACTTCAGGCAGGGCAGATTATTCTAAGAAAATCAGCAGAATCTACTTTGCACACTCCCAGGAGGTTGTCAGAGAGTACAGGTTTTCGTCAGAACGAGGAAAAATTTGATGAAAAACCGCAACCACTGACGGTTAATCATAAAGTGGCTGGGGATAGTTTGGCTTCTCAAGTGGTGACAGAGGTGGATTATTTGAGTCAGGAATGTATTCTAAAAATACTCTCACCAACTTGCCAACAATTTGATCTTGCCTTATTAACAGAAGAAACCACGGACGATCTAAA
>JABHHM010000166.1 GCA_018671575.1 Methylococcales bacterium
AAATAAATAACGACAGAATCATGACATCGAGTGCATTACGCTTTCTATAAAATACGATGGCAAGCAACAATAGGCCAATGAGCATATTTAGTATAATGATGTCTGAAAATGGAAAATTAATGCCAATGTTTGGAATAAATGAAATTTTTGAGGTTTGGAGTATCCAGTTTGCTTGATGATTTATTGCCCAATAAAAAGTAGCAACTTGAGATGCAATAAAAACAAATTTAAAAAAGCCATAAATGGTAAAGCAACCACGTTCTTTAAAAAAACTAAAGAGGACGACATTGATGGGAAATATCAATGACAATAAGATTAATTGAGCATTATCCGTCAGGTTTTTTGGTGTAAAATTAAAGTAATATTTGTTCGATAAAAGAAAAATGAGCAATAAAAAAATCTGAAAAAACGCTCGGCTACGATTAAATTTGATGCATATCAGCATAGAAATGCCGATAAATGCGAGTAGTGCATATTCAGCAATTTGACGATATTCAACGATGATTGGGTTAATCGTTGGTAACAGAAAATATGAGCCTACCAATGTGACAAAAGATAATATTAAATAGAACATAGTTGATGGTCAGTATCTGATTGAGGTTTTAAAGTGTTGGAAAAACAAAGTTTTTTAATAGTAGATGTTTTTTACCATGAATATATTGAAATATTTTTTATTATCTTCATATGCTTCATGGTTAAATAATTAGATATCTGTCTTCGAGTATTCTAAAATTTGATTTCAGGTCATCACGTCTTTAAATTATAGATCTTAAAAACGGTATTTTCTAATTAGGCATAGAAAAATTAACGCTAACAGCTTCTTTCATTTGCTTGTCAAATCGTAATAATATTGACAATGAAGCCCCTTGTTTTTTGGCTTCAACTTGTTTCAAATCAGGGATACGGTTGGCGAGATAGGCGCAAGCGGCAGATGCCAGCATTTCATTGTCTGTCTGAATAGCAATCAGTAGTTGATTGGCAACAAAATAGGCTCTTTCTAATTGATTGGGATTGCTGATATTCTTGTTTCCCATATGAATTCCATTGCTCATTTGTTGATCCATTAGGTTAAGGTACTCAAGTTGATTCTGAGGAAGCTTTTTAGTGCGGTCATATTCTACTTGCGAAGTTCCATCCAGTAAGATAGAAAGTTTGTTGTCCATAGTTAAACCTTTTTAATTATTTGAAAGAGATACTATCATAGGAGCAATTTAGAAAATATACCCTCCTCGGTAATACTGGCAATTAGTCTGCATTGCCTTAATTGTGTAAGTGTTATTCAGTGAATGAGTCAATGAATAAAGCAAGGTGATAATTGCACAATTGACCATTAAAATGCCATTGAGCCTATTCGTCAATGACTCAATAATTTCAATTAAAGACCATGCGGGAAACGACAGAAGAACGTTTGTAGGAAATTGCTTGTAATGCTAATGTTGATAAAAATGATACAGTAAAGGCTTAAATAATTTACTCTAATTGCTATGATTAAGTAAGTGAGCATAATTATTTACAGTATCGAAAAAATAAAGTTTTGTTATTAACCAAACATAGATATGAGTGATTTATTTGGACTATGGGTGATGTTAATAAGGGGCGATTCAACAATAACTTTTACAATTTTCGAAGAAATTTTGTTTACAGGCAAGGCGCGAAAACAGACACGTAGTCGAACTATGCAACTGTTTGAGTAACGAAGCCTGTGGGTCAACGATCAAGTAAATGTAAAGGTTGATTTTGAATCGTCCTAAGTGCCCGCATTCATTCGATGTTCAAAAAAATATTACTTTGGTCAAAGAGGTCATGTTCTTAAATATGTCGATTAAATATGGAAATATACAAATATGGAATACTTGAACTATGCTGATTAACTGGATAAAAAAGTATGCAATGCGACTGTTAGGTTTGACATTGATACTGTTAATAATCTCAATCATTATTATTTCCGTAAAAGAGGGCTTGCAGAGTATTTTAATGCTTTCGGTGATTGCTATATTGATATTGTCTATTTTATTGTTGATCAAGTATTTTGAAGCTCAACAGATTAATCAGGTTTTTATACAGGCGAATGATATGATTGATGACTGTAAAAATAACCGTACCATGACTCCTGTTCAAAATAATTTGAATAATCCTCACATTACTGAATTTGTTAAAAATTATAATGCATTAATGAAACAAGAATGTGGGCAGAAAGAATTATTTCATCATGTTTCTATGGGTTTGTCTGAACAAGCCAGTCAATTGTCATCAGCCGCTGGACAAATAGAACAAGAAATGTCCAGGCAGATGGACAATATTCAAAATTTGTTTGGTCAGGTTGATAAAGTGGCGGTGGCAATGCAAGTGGCAGGTGAAGTGGCAGAAACAACATCGAGTATTGCGAATAATTCTGAATCTGAAGGTAACAGCGGTAAGTTAGTTATGACCAATGCCATTACTGGCGTCATGAATCTGGCTTCATTAATTGGCGACGCAGAAGCCGTTGTCGATAACTTACGAGATGACAGTAAGTTAATTCAAGGAATTACCGAAGTCATTACCAGTGTGTCGGATCAAACCAGTTTGCTGGCATTGAATGCTGCCATTGAAGCTGCCAGGGCAGGGGAGCAGGGGCGTGGTTTTGCTGTGGTGGCTGATGAAGTTCGTTCATTGGCAAACAAAACTCAACACTCTGCCAAAGAAATTCAATCCATTATTCGTACCTTATTGGATCATATTCAAGGTGTTAACCAAATTGTCACACAATCCAAGGAAGAAGCTGACAAATCTGATGATTTGATGGAAGGCGTGACTATTTCCTATTCGCAAATAGTGGGTTATATGCAAGAAGTGAGTGTTTTTGCACAAAATTTGGCAAAAATAACCGCGGATGAAAAAATTGCATCCGAAATAGTAACCCAGGGCTTGGAAGAAACATTGGCTGCATTGAAAGTGACCAATAACCAATGTATTCAGCTTGCTCAATCAGCCAAAGAAGTCGGTAAGCTGGGAGAGCAGATTAAAATGTTAATTAGTGGTGGCGTGGCGACAGATACTTTAGATGATGAAGACAGTTTCGAAATGTTTTAAGCTAACACATAAATAAACTACCCAATGTTCGCCCTTAGGATGATTCAAAATTAACCTTTACATTTGCTCGCATTAACGCATAAGATTCGATAAGTTTCATCTAATCTGTTGTCCACAGGCTGTGTCGCTCAAACAGTTGCATAGTTCGACTATGCGCCTGTTTTCATGCCTTGCCAGCGAACAAAAGTTTCTTCACAAATCGTAAAGGTTATTACCAATACAAGGAACGGGCACGAAATAACTTCCCGTTCTTGGTTTTATATTTATGTTAGGTTCAAATGATCTGATTGAATAAAAGTGTAGGCATAGTCGCTCTATTCCAAACTTTTATGATTGAAGATCATTTGAAGATGGCATAAAGATGAAAGTTAGAACGGGAAATTATTTCGTGCCCGTTCCTTAGGGGAGGCGAAATAAATAAATGTCCAAATTGCGCAGGATTTTTGTTTGCTTTTGAGGCGCAAAAATAGGCGTATAGTCGAACTACACAACTATTTTTGCAACAAAAAAGGCGGATAAAAATACAAGCAAGTTGGATGTTTATTTGTTACGCATCCCCTTATTTCATGCTCATCCCTTATCTACCGCAGTGTCTATTTCCTCGGATGCTCGCTCCAATGCAACTTTGCCCTCAAAATATCAAAATAATCATGATTTTTGGGGTGTAATATAACCACTTTTTCAGGTTTTTGGGTTATTTTAATCGTGTCATTGATGAATAAGTCCTGACTGCTTTGTCCATCTAATGTTACTTTGGCATTGGGTTCTCTACCTTTTAAATAAATTTCAATGCAACATTCTGCGTCAACAACAATTGGACGATTACTTAATGTATGTGGACAAATAGGGGAGAGTAATATGGCGTTTAAGCTGGGATGTAATATTGGTCCACCACTGGATAATGCATAAGCAGTTGAGCCTGTGGGTGTGGAAACAATTAGCCCATCAGCATGTTGTCGATTTAAAAATTGGCCATTGATGTAAGTTTCGAGCTCAATCATTCGGGCAATATTCCATTTGTGAATGACCACATCATTCAATGCAACATGATTTGAAATGGTTTGTTGGTTACGAATGATTTGTACATCAAATAAATAGCGTTCATCTTTAATAAATTGCCCTGCAAAAATTTCATCTAATCTTTCACTGATTTCATTAGGAGAAATATCAACTAAAAACCCAAGGCGACCTAAATTGATGCCCAGTATCGGAATTCGATGATTGGCAAAAGTTCGTGCCGTTGCCAGTAATGTCCCATCACCACCAATACAAATAATTAAATCACAATGTTCTGCCAATTGTTGATGAGAAACAGTGTTGTAATTTTTATTAAGACTGAATTCTTTGGCAGATCGATGAAGATAGATGTTTTTTTTGCAACTATCTAAATGCCTGGTAATGGCCGTTAAGGTTGTTAATACTCGGGAATCATCACTTTTAGTGATCAGTCCAATGTTTTTAAATTGATAAGTCATGGTACTATTTTAGTAAAAAAATCATTTACATGCTAAATTTAGCTAGTATATTTAATATTTATCCTGCAAGGGGATGAATTTCGTTTGAGCAGGCGAGTTGCTCAACTCAGCGTTATCATCATTAATGTCTTCAAAGGAGTGTTGTTTTCAGTGGCAAAGTCAAAAGGTCTTGATGATCGTTCTCAACAGCTATTGAAAATATTGATTGAGTCCTATATTGAGGATGGTCAACCTGTCGGTTCTCGTAAGTTATCCAAAAGCAATGGCTTGAATTTAAGTCCTGCAACCATTCGTAATGTGATGTCAGACCTTGAAGATTTGGGTTTGGTGAAATCACCTCATACTTCAGCAGGGCGAGTTCCCACCACGATAGGTTATCGAACTTTTGTTGATTCATTGATTACTGTGAATCCAATGGAAGAAGCTCAAATGCAGTTACTTAATAATTATTTAAAGAATGATCCTCAGGAGGCAGATTTGCAAGAAGTATTGAAGTCAGCATCTAATGTCCTTTCATCGGTTACTCATTTGGCAGGTTTAGTGACTGTTCCCAAAATAGATGCTAATGAATTTCGCCAAATTGAGTTTTTGCCCTTATCTAATCGTCGTGTTTTGGTTATTTTGGTGATTAATAAACAAGATGTTCAAAATCGTATCGTTAATATGGAAAGTGATTATTCAATTGCAGAATTGGAGCAAGCCGCAAATTATTTGAATCAAACATTTTCAGGGCGGCCATTGGAGGAAGTTAGGCAAGGAATTCTGAATGATTTGAATAATACTCGTTTGCATATGAATGAAATGATGCAAACGGCCATCAAAATGGCGGGTAAAGTGTTTGAAGATAAGGCGGATGATAAAAATGATTTTGTGCTGGCAGGACAGACTAATTTAATGGATTTTGAAGAGTTGTCCGAAATGGCGCAATTACGTCAATTGTTTGAGGCATTTAATCAGAAAAGTGAGATTCTTAATTTATTTGACCGTAGTTTTGGTGCCGATGGTGTTCAAATATTTATAGGAAAAGAATCTGATTGTTTGCCGTTAAAACAGTGTAGTATGATTACATCCTCTTATTCTGTTGATGGTAAAATTGTTGGTGCATTGGGTGTGATTGGCCCAACCCGAATGAATTATAAGCAGGTTATTCCTGTGGTTGATGTGACTGCTAAGTTGTTAGGTAGTATTTTAAGAAAAATATCATAAAATATCTATCTCCGTCTGTTCAAGTAATGGAAAACTGAGTTGCTAAAATTTTAATTTGAAGCATACGAAGGCATGAAGTATTTCTTAACTCTTCTTCATGAGCTTTATGGCTCAATAAATTTAGCAAAATCTTAACGTGTTAAAAATAATTAAAACCTGTCTGTTAGAATGCATCATTCGATCTCTTGCGTAAAAAATATGTTTTTTCATCATTATTTTTCCAAAAGAAAGCTTCTTTCAAAATATTTTCAAAATTAAAGGTTGAAATTTTGATTTATGTCCCTATTATCTCTTTGTTAAAAAATCAATATGAGAGGAATCAATGGAAAATGAAAACCCAGATCAGGCAGAACAGTCATCCGACCCGATTGATGTGTCACCTGAGAAAGATAGTGCAGATAGTGTCCAGGATCATTCTGGTAAAGTTACAGAAAAAAAAACATATGAACAAATTGAATCTGAGCTGAAAAAATCACTTGAAAAGTCGGATGAAAACTGGGCGCAGTTTTTAAATGCAAAGGCTGAGGCGGAAAATTTAAAGAAACGTCATATCAGAGAGCAGGAAAATGCCAGAAAGTATGCGTTGGAGCGTTTCAGTCAAGAATTGCTACAGGTCAAAGACAGTTTAGAGTTGGGTCTTACAGCAGCAAATGCTGATGATGCAGAAGTGTCGAAGTTGATTGAAGGTAGCGAATTAACACTTAAATTGCTGACCTCTGTATTGGAAAAATTCGATATTGAAGAAGTAAATCCTAAAGATGAAAAATTCAATCCAGATCATCATCAAGCTATGTCAATGCTGGACAGGGATGACTTGGATGCAAATACTGTTATTCAAGTTATTCAGAAAGGTTATTTGCTAAATGGTCGTTTATTGCGTCCTGCGATGGTTATTGTGTCTAAAAAACCTGCTGTGGTAGAACTTGTTGCAGAACCAGAAAATGATGAGCCAAACTAATAAACCTATAATATGTGCTTGAAATTTAAAGCTACAACCCTCATATAAGCAAGCATAGCTTTTAATAAACAATATTTACAATTTCATAAAAAATTTAACTTACTTGGAGATTATCTAAAATGTCTAAAATTATCGGTATTGATTTAGGGACTACAAATTCTTGTGTATCTGTAATGGATGGAAAAACCACAAAAGTTATTGAAAATAGTGAAGGTGATCGTACAACACCTTCCATTATTGCATTCACAGAAGATGGTGAAGATTTGGTAGGACAGTCTGCAAAAAGGCAGGCAGTCACCAATCCTCAAAATACTTTGTTTGCGGTCAAACGATTAATTGGTCGTAAATTTAAGGAAGATGTTGTACAACGTGACATCAAAATGGTGCCTTATAAAATCGTTAAAGCTGATAATGGAGATGCCTGGATTGATGTCCATAATAAAAAAATGGCACCACCAGAGATTTCTGCACGAGTTTTAATGAAAATGAAAAAAACAGCAGAAGATTTTCTTGGTGAGCCTGTCACTGAAGCGGTTATTACAACGCCAGCCTATTTTAATGATTCACAGCGTCAAGCAACTAAAGATGCGGGTCGGATTGCTGGTTTAGAAGTGAAACGAATCATTAATGAGCCAACTGCCGCTGCATTGGCTTATGGTATGGATAAAAAACGTGGTGACGCAACCATTGCTGTTTTTGATTTGGGTGGTGGCACATTTGATATCTCTATTATTGAAATGGCTGAAATTGATGGTGAGCATCAGTTTGAAGTTTTATCAACCAATGGTGATACATTTCTTGGTGGAGAAGATTTCGATTTAAGAATTATTGAATTTTTAGCGGATACTTTCAAGAAAGAGCAGGGTGTTGATTTACATAATGACCCACTGGCATTGCAACGTTTGAAAGAAGCGGCAGAAAAGGCAAAAATTGAATTATCTTCAAGCACTCAAACAGACATTAATTTGCCTTATGTTACAGCGGATGCAACAGGTCCAAAGCATTTAAATATTAAGTTAACCAGAGCTAAATTAGAGTCACTGGTTGACTCTTTGGTTACTCGTACCATTGCTCCTTGTAAGACTGCATTGAGTGATGCTGGATTAAGCGTCAGTGAGATTGACGATGTAATTCTTGTTGGCGGGCAAACTCGAATGCCTAAAGTTCAAGAAATTGTTAAAGATTTTTTTGGTAAGGAAGCCAGAAAAGATGTTAATCCTGATGAAGCTGTGGCGATGGGTGCGGCGATTCAAGGTGGTGTGTTGGGTGGTGATGTTAAAGATGTTTTATTGCTTGATGTAACACCACTATCGTTGGGTATTGAAACACTGGGTGGTGTAATGACCAATCTGGTGGAAAAAAATACAACTATTCCAACTAAAGCCAATCAAACTTTTTCTACTGCGGATGATAATCAAAATGCAGTGACTGTGCATGTGTTGCAGGGAGAGCGTAACATGGCATCAGGTAATAAATCTTTAGGTCGATTTGACCTTCAGGATATACCGCCTGCACCACGTGGTGTTCCACAGATTGAAGTTACGTTTGATATTGATGCTAACGGCATTTTAAATGTATCGGCAAAAGATAAAGCGACGGGTAAAGAGCAGTCAATTGTTATTAAGGCATCTAGTGGTTTATCTGATGATGAAGTTGAAAAAATGGTTCAAGATGCAGAAGCTCATGCTGAAGAAGATGCAAAATTTCAGGAACTTGTTGCTGCAAGAAATCAAGCAGATAGCATGATTCATGCTACTGAAAAATCTGTGGAAGAATTGGGTGATCAGGTTGAAGCAACTGAGAAAAAAGACATTGAAGATGCTGTTGCCGCACTGAAAACAGCCATGGATAAAGATGATAAGGATGAAATAGAAGAAAAGACTAAAGCATTGACAGAAATTTCTGGTAAATTGGCTGAACGAGTTTATGCTCAAAAAGCACAACAGGAAGGCGGGGCTGAAGGTGATGTTAATCCTGGTGAAGCTCAGGCTGAAAACACATCAAGTTCTTCTGCTGGTGGAGATGATGTGGTTGATGCAGAATTTGAAGAAGTTAAGTCGTAGTTCTTCTGCAAACACTTCAATAACCATGTAGAGCATAGTTGTAAGAGAAAATAGGTCTGCCTTTATAGAGGTAGGCCTATTGCTTTTTGTGAATTCCATTCAATATATTTATTTTTAACCTGAAAGTATCATTATGTCCAAAAGAGATTATTACGAAGTTTTAGAATTAGGAAAAACAGCGACGGCACCTGAGATAAAGAAGGCTTATCGACGTTTTGCAATGAAATATCACCCTGATAGAAATCCTGGTGATAAAGCATCGGAGGAAAAGTTTAAAGAAGTTAAAGAAGCCTACGAAGTTTTGTCAGATACCAATAAGCGTTCTGCCTATGATCAGTATGGCCATGCAGGAGTCGATCCATCCATGGGCGGTGGTGGTGCTGGTTTTTCACAAGGTGGTGGGAATTTTAATGACATTTTTGGTGATGTTTTTGGTGATATTTTTGGTCGTTCTGGCGGTGGTGGTGGAAGAACTGGTCAATCCAGGGCGCAACGAGGTTCTGATTTAAGATATAACTTGGAATTAAATTTAGAAGATGCGGTGAGTGGAAAGGAAGTTAAAATTCAAATTCCAACCATGGTATCTTGTAAAAAATGTAATGGCTCGGGTGCCAAAAAGGGTAGTAAGGCAACCTCGTGTTCTACTTGTGGCGGTCATGGGCAAGTGCGCATGCAGCAAGGGTTCTTTTCTATTCAGCAAACTTGTCCAGCTTGTCATGGCTCAGGTAAAATGATTAAAAACCCATGCTCTCCATGTCATGGCAAAGGGCGGGTGGAAGAAAATAAAACCTTGTCAGTAAAGATTCCGCCTGGTGTGGATAACGGGGATAGAATTCGTTTGTCAGGAGAAGGTGAGGCTGGTGAAAGGGCTGGGACTCCTGGTGACTTATATGTTCATGTAGTGGTTAAAGAGCATCCAATCTTTACTCGTGAAGGAACTAATTTGTATTGTGAGGTGCCGATTAGTTATGCTAAGGCAACTTTGGGTGGAGATCTTGAGGTTCCGACACTTGATGGAAAAGTTAAGCTTAAAATTGCATCTGAAACACAAACGGGAGCTTTATTTCGTTTGCGTGGTAAAGGTGTGAAATCTGTCAGAGGTGGTGGCGTGGGTGACTTGAT
The DNA here is from genome assembly GCA_018671575.1 of Methylococcales bacterium. Taxonomy (GTDB): domain Bacteria; phylum Pseudomonadota; class Gammaproteobacteria; order JABHGC01; family JABHGC01; genus JABHHM01. Next base: position 9,897 of record JABHHM010000166.1, read on the forward strand.
GTGTCGTGTGGTCATTGAAACACCTGTCAGTTTAACAAATGAGCAAAAAGAACTGCTTAAACAATTTGATGAGTCAATACATGGTGGTGGTAAGCGACATAATCCACAGGCGCATTCATGGTTAGATGGCGTTAAGAGTTTTTTTGACAATATTAAGTTTTAAGGTGTGAAATGATTAGAATGGGCGTGACTGGTGCGGCAGGACGAATGGGTAAATGTCTGATTCAATCTTGTTTTGATGCAAAAGACTTGGTGTTGTGTGGAGCAATTGAGCGTGTTGGTAGTTCCTTGATTGGTTGTGATGCTGGAGAGGTGGCAGGTATTGAGAGTGCTGGAGTAATCATTAAGGATAAGTTACTTGATATCATAGATGATATTGATATTTTAATTGATTTTACAGTGCCAGATTCAACCATGGAAAATGTTAATGTCTGTAAAAATCATGCTAAAAAGATTGTCATTGGAACAACAGGCTTTACAAGTTTACAAAAACAGGAGATTAGTTCTGCCGCTTTAGATATTGCTATTGTTTTTGCTCCTAATATGAGTGTTGGTGTAAATTTATGTTTTAAATTATTGGAAACAGCCGCAAAGATTATGGGTGATGAGGTTGATATTGAAATTATAGAAGCTCATCATCGGCATAAGATTGATTCTCCGTCTGGAACGGCATTGCGCATGGGGGAAGTGGTTGCTGATGCGCTGGGAAGAGACTTAAAAGAATGCGCTGTTTATGGTAGAGAGGGGCAAATCGGTGTTAGGGAGCCAAAGGCGATTGGTTTTGAGACGATACGTGCGGGTGATATTGTCGGTGAGCATACGGTGATGTTTGCTGATATTGGTGAGCGTGTAGAAATTACTCATAAGGCTTCTAGTCGCATGACTTTTGCCAATGGTGCTATTAGAGCATCTGCTTGGTTGTCGAAACAGGGTAAAGGGTTGTTTGATATGCAAGATGTGTTGGGTTTTTCTAGGATTAACTAGGAGGCTGTCCGAAAACTCATCTTTCCGCCAACTCTGCGTTAAAAATGGTCTCAAAATGCTCATTTACACACGTAAACTGCGTTTTTTCACCAAATTTTTCCTTGTTATGAAGAAACTCTAAGCCTTCTAGGGATGATCACGAAATAGCGGATTTCATCTTTCAAATAATCTTCAATAAATATGAAGCCAAGAATGGAAAGTTCTTTCGTGCCCGTTGCAAAATTAGAAAGTATGATTTTTCTAAAAGCAAATAGTAATAGTTTTTATGTGAAATTTAGATTTGTTTTCGAGGTGGTAGTCTAAGTATCCTGCCATTTGTGGTAAATGGCGTCCCCAAGGGGGTTCGAACCCCTGTTACCGCCGTGAAAGGGCGGTGTCCTAGGCCTCTAGACGATGGGGACACAGACTATCTTTAATAATTGGAGCCAGGCGGGATCGAACCGCCGACCTCTACACTGCCAGTGTAGCGCTCTCCCAGCTGAGCTATGGCCCCTCTGATGATGTGCCACGAATATTACGATACTCTGAACATTATGTCCAGATGAAATTGATTAAATTTAGAGAAATATTTTTGGATTTTATTTTATTTTATTGAGGAAGTAAAATATTGGCAACATCTGTTAACTCATCAGTTATTTCAGCTACATTTTTTTGTATATCAGATGATTTTTCAGTGTTATTTTTAATAGTTTCTAATTCAAGTTGAATGGATTTAATGAAAGCGCTTTGTGTGTTGGTGGACTCATTGATATTTTTGTGTGCTATTTTAAGCAAGCCAATATCACCGACTATTTCAGAGAATGAAATGCAGGCATTTTCAATGAGTTCTTCACAGTTTTCTGTTTTATCGGCACCATCTTGCATTGTTTTGATGGCTTCAGCGACATCATGTTTTATTTTTTCAATAAAATTAACAATTTCAACCGTTGAGTCCTGAGTTCTTTGAGCTAGGTTTCTAACTTCTTCGGCAACAACAGCAAATCCTCTTCCTTGTTCTCCCGCTCTTGCTGCTTCTATTGCAGCGTTAAGTGCCAGTAAGTTGGTTTGTTCCGCAACACTTTTAATAACATCCATGACCATGCTGATGTTATTGACATCTTCTCCAAGTTTTTCCATTACTTGTGCTGCATCCTGAACACCCATTGCTAATGCAGCAACCGCTCCCATTGCATCAGTGATGATCACTTTTCCTTCTTCTGAGTGTTCGGATGATAAATCAAGATGCTCAGATAAATCATGTGTGCCATCAATGATTAGTGTTATATTTTCATTTAAGGAAATAATGACGTTATCTATTGATGAACTGGCAGATATTTGTAGCGATAAGCATGAATCTGTTTGATGCTGTAGCGTTAAAAAATTTTCAATGGTTGTTCTAAGTTGATTTTCAGATGAGGATTTGGCGTTCTTTAAGAGCTCATATTGTTCTGCTAACTGACTGATATTATCATACAAACTATGAATTTCAGCAGTATGTTTGTTGCTATTTTTTAACGATTCGCTTTGTTGGTTGTGTAACCATTTTTTAATAATTTCTGAGGTCTGAATGATTGGTTTTGATGCTAAATATTTTGCTACGAGTATGATTGCAAGGTTGGTAAAGGCAATTAATGTTAAAAGTAAAATTATAACAGGGTTGAATTCGTTGCTTATATAAAGCACCATGCTTGTTGTCAATATTAGGTTAGTTATAACTACTAATGCAACGAAGAAAATTATTGAGTGTTGATTTAAATTCATGAATTATAAAATTTCAAAAAAATTCTCAAATTTACTCATGGTCAATATTTGTTTCAGCGCAGCACTACATCCAGTAATTTTTAATCCTATGTTATTGTCTACCGCTTTTGTTCTGCCGTAGAGAGCTATTAACATGCCTAGTCCAGAACTATCGATAAAGTCAGTGTTTTCTAGTATTAACTCATATTCCCTGTGTAGAGGAGTGTCGTGGTAGAGTTTTCGGAACTCATCTCGAATAAGTGAGTTAAGTGTTCCATTAATTCGGATAATTAGTTTTCCGCCATCAACGGCTGTGGTTATTGATGTTTCATCTTGGGTAATTTCAGTGACTAGATTCATAATCTGTACTTTAAATAAAAGTTAAATATTGGCAGAAAATATCATGAGTTGGTTGTTGTATTTATCCAATTAATTTTTTCACTGCTCCGAGAACACTTGTACCGTTAAAAGGTTTTACAATCCATCCTTTAACACCTGATGCTTTTCCCCGCGCTTTCATTTTTGGGTCACTTTCTGTGGTGAGCATGATGATGGCTGTTTTGGAGTTTTTTAATTCGTTTCTGACTTTTTCAACCATGGTTAATCCATCCATGATTGGCATGTTGACATCACAAAAAACCAGTTTGATAGAGGCATCAGTTTTAATATTATCCAAACCTTGTTTGCCATCATTAGCGGTTGCTACATCATAGCCTTTGCCTTTAAAGAAACTGCTGACTTCATTGCGTACTGTCGCAGAATCATCAACTACTAATATTTGGGCCATTTTTATTACCTTTATGAAGTTTATTTATAAATTTAAATTTTTTTATGCACTGTCGTAAGTATAGACACTACTTTTAAAAATGATTTATGTTTAGCATTAATATTTTTTAAAAAAGCTCCAGTTCTCCAGAATCTACAAAATCATCAATTGATTTTTCATTTTCGGTAAATTTTTCTGGATCCCAGTTGAGATGAAAAACAAACTTCTGGAAGATAATGACAGGAGCGAAATTGTTGTTTGCATCACTGATACGATAACGCAGACAGAGCTGTCCTTCGTCGCTACCAAAAGAAATGTAACGTTTTTCATGATTAATAATGATGGGGACTTGTACTCGATAACCAGGGTCTTCGAGTTCACTTTCATTAACGTACCTTGTTTTCATTCCTCCCCATATACGATTCGATATTTCGCCTAAAACACTATTGACTAATCTAAAGTCAACAGGATCATCATCTGGGTTTAAGTGGGTTTTTTGTAGCCGAATTATTTTCTCGATACTGGCTTCTTCAGTTTGTAGCATCATGTAACCACGACACCAGTTGGTTTCGAGGGACATTAGGCTGAAAACCTGACCAAAAATAATACGGTCTTTAACAATGTAGGGTGTATCACATGAAACGACGGTATCATTTAATTCAGTTTGCAGTGTATCAATGGTTATTTCCTGAATGCCACGAATTAATCCATTGGGGTACTGTGTGTTAAATAAATATGACCCAACCATTTCTTTCAGTTTGTCCATTTGCCCAGAATAGTAAAAGCCTGCAAATGTATTTGTGGGTAAAGATTCTGCGTCACTATTCGGGTTGATGCGGATAAAAATAGGCAGTTCTCTGCGTATTAAATGAATTTGTTCACCTAATTCAAGACCTTCTTCTCCATCAGATAAAAATACGGCTCCCAAATCAATATTACTTTCTAAGACTTCTAGTATGTCTTTGCTATCGACTCTTAAACCGATTAAATCATTTTCTTTTAAAAAAGTTCTTAGTTCTTTGAGCGTAGACCTATCTTTTTCATAGATTAGGACTTTACACATTAATTTATCGCCTTCTGACATTTGTTTTCTCCATTAAAAAAATTCTAGTTCGCCACTGTCTTCTATTTCTTCTTCGGCTGGTTTTTCTGCCTGGAAGTCCATGTCTTCATAGGAAGAGACCATTAGACTATAGCCAAAATCTATGTCATCGCTACTGATGAAAACGTTAGAATGTGTTTCATAGGTAGGATCAAGTGAGGATAGAAAATTGAGTGTGGTATTGGGTAGTGTGTTAGGGGTGGACATGCCAAGATGAGAGTAATGTTTTCCTAGCTCTCTCTTAATTGCACCACAGAATTCATTGCCTAATTCCGATAAATAATCATAACAGGCATCATCATCAGGATTTTCATCAGAAAAGCTGGCTTTTTTTACATAATCTTTAATATCCGATGAAAATTTGAAATGTATTAATAAAATAGCTCGAAAAGAATAGGAAACAATGGTTAGCATGATGAATTGATCTTGTTTGACATCAGTAATTTCGTTGGCTAAGGTGATTTTAGGGCTACCTTCTGTACAGCGAAAAGACTGTAATGCACAGGTTTTCAGTATGTTCTGAAAGCCTTCTTGTGCATTTCGACTAAGCATTGTATTGCCTTATGGTTTTGTGATAAATATTCATGGGTTGCCAAATAAGCTTAATTTGATCTAAAAGTCTAATTCAAAATCAACATCATCATCATTATTGTTTTCAACAATATCACTTTCACTAACATCAATATTGGTTTTAATGTTGTCGACATCAACTTGTAAGCTTGTAACGGCAGTAATAACCATTTTGCCCACAGCTTGAATGTCTTGAAATGTTGCTGTGGTTATCATTTCATTTTTATTTAAATTTTCTTTGTAACTTGCATTTAATGACTCTGAGCGAGTAGCCAGGCTTCTCACTTCATTGGCAACAACGGCAAAACCTCTGCCGTATTCTCCCGCTCTGGCAGCTTCAATACTGGCGTTGAGCGCTAAAATAATGATTTGTTTAACAATGTTAGTGAATTCTTTGCTTTGGCTGTGCATTTCTTTGTTGTGAACCATGATACCGTCAAGTTCTTTGTGCCAGCGCTCAAATGTGGCAAATAATTCAAGAAGCTGGGATACTTCATCATAAAATTCAGCCAAGCCAGTGGCGATTTTTTGTTTGGTTGATTCTTGTTGGTGTTGTAAGGGTGTTATTTCCTCTCTTAGCTGTGATATTTCTGCTGTCGATGTCTCTGCTGTTGCTGTTGCTGTTGCATTAAAATTATTTTTTTGGGTAGTTATTTCTAATTTCAGCTCTTCAATCAGCTCATTTAGATCTTTTTCTTTTTGAGTTAAGTCACTTTCAGGAATCAGCCCAATGAGCCACTCATTTAATTCTTGTTCCTGATTTATTAATAAGGTATCAGATTTTTGTTTCCAGTAGGCATGTACAAAAAAACTGGATAATGTGATGCCTGCAATAAATACAGCGAGGTTAATCCACATGTTAAATCGTATCCTTAAATAAAATAGTTATTTGAAGGAATGGTAATGATAAATTCAAAAGGTGAAAATGTTATTTCATTACTGTCGCTTAACAATTTTATTTCAACATTTGCACCCACTTTGGTCATAAAAGATTTGACGGCATCCATTCCGACACCACGTCCAGATACTTGGGTGACGGCTTCTGCGGTTGATAGACCTGAATGGAAAATTAGGTTGGCAACTTGTTGTGCAGTGGGTTTGTCATCAGCTGAGAGGATTTCATTTTTGACCGCTTTTTCATGTATTTTATGAAGTGCCAAACCTCGTCCATCATCATGAATGTGTATTTCAGCAGAGTTATTAATATCCTTGACTTCAAATACAATGGTGCCTTTGCCTGCTTTGCCTTGGTTAACTCTCTCTTCTTCTGATTCGATGCCATGATCTAGTGAATTTCTAACAATATGCATGAAAGAGCTTTTAAGAGGTTCTGCTAGGTTATGATGAAAATGAGCATTTAAATCGTTCAGTTTAAAGTCTGGAACGGGTTTGTTGAGCTCTCCTGCCAATGAATGTACCGAATCCATTGCGCCAGATGCCAGTCTTTCTAGTGGGATTTTTCCAACTTTTCTAATATTGTTGTGTAATGCTTTTAGTTTTTCATCATCAGGGTATTTAGCTGTTGCATATTGACTGATTTGTACGGTGTCGTCCAAAATACCATTGGGGATAAACGTTCCTCTGCTGGTTAATAAGTCTCCAGCTCTGCCTTTTCTTCCCAATTTATTGCTGTTTATGTCGTTATAATGTTTGATGGCACAGTTAGCCATTTCAAGTTCTTTCAATAATAATTCTGCATTCCAAACAGAGTCTGGGTCTTTGCGTAAATTATCATAAGTTTGTTCAACTTCATGGATTGTGTTGGTTAAACCCGTGAATTCATAAGTTCTGGCATTACCTTTGATGGTATGCATGTTGCGAAACAGCGCAGAGAGTGTGTCGGGGTCTTTTTCTGTGGTTTTTTCAATAATGGTTTTGTTTTCTGCGATATAGTCAAAAGCTGATTCAGTAAAACCATTAAATTTTTCTTGAGATATATTTAAAATCTGCCCGATGATATTCAGTTCTTCTTTTTGTTTTTCGGCTTCAATGGCCAATTGTCTGAGTTCTGTGACATCTTGTGCAATGATTAATATTTTTTCTACAATATCATCATCAGTCAGAATGGGAACCCAATCTAATTGTATGATTTTACTTTTATCACCGACCAGTTTTTGAAATTCGTGAATGAGGATGTGTCCATTTACATCATAAGAAAATTCGTCTTCACCAAGAATGGCAAATAAAGCCGCTTTCATTTGGTCAATGGTATCCGAGCCAACATCGGTGTTATCAAAAACCAGGTCAATCATATTTTTATTGGCGATATCAGATTCGCCAATGAGTTCTTCAAGAAAGGCTGAATATTCAGGGTGAATGAGTCCTCCCTCGACAATGGTGAAAACGCCTTGCTTCATGTTCTGTAGCATGTTGGCGATATCATTGGTTTTCTGGTTTAATTGTGTGGTTTTTTCTGCCAGTAAACGTTCTTGTTCTTTTCTTTGAGTGATGTCGGTGTGGAAACCTGAAAAACGATAGGGTTCACCCTCTTCATCTCGGGCACTGATGCCTCGTGACTCAACCCAGAGAAAACCACCTTCTTTAAGTTTTAGGCGATATTCAAGATTGTAGCAACTGACAACGCCTTCCATATAGTCTGTCCAGATGTCCAGCATTTCACCCAAATCATCTGGGTGTATTAAATCAATGATGGTGTTGAAGCATTCTTTCAATTCACCTTCTTTATAACCGACCATTTCTAGCCAGCGTCTTGAAAAATAAAATTCACCTGTGTTGATATCCCAGTCCCAGATACCATCATTACAGCCATCAACCAAAAACATAAAGCGTTCAAGGTTTTTTTCCTGATCTTTTAATTCTTCAGCAGTTTTTTCTTCGGCCATGGCTAGTTAAACCTCCACAGGTTTTAATTTATTCTTAAATATAGGGCTGTTGTATTGTTATGCTCTTAAAGTGAAGTATAGCAACGTAATGTAAAAGTAAAATATTTTTACCCATTTATTTAGAATTATTCGAAAGCTGATAGGTTTCGTTCGAGCAGAAGAGCTACTTAACTTAAATTCAAAATTAACTTCGACCTTTTGTCCACAGGCTTCGTCATTCAAACAGTTGCATAGTTCGACTATGCGTCTATTTTCGTGCCTTGCCTGTGAACAAAATATCTTTGCAAATTGTAAAGGTCATCTCTTGGTTTTATATTGATACGCCCTCAGGCAAGGGTAATTGATATTGTTCAACGGTTAAATTGGTCAGATCACATATAAAATATCGTGGCATCTCACCTACGCCACCTACTGTGCCTGGATTGAGAATAAGGGTCTGTGTACCCAAAATATTAGTGACTGTTGAAATTTTTGAGCGGTGGCTATGACCACAACAGACAATATCCCATTTGCCAGTAAGAGCCATGCCTTCTGCATAATGAGGGTAGTGAACCATGAAAATTTTACGATTTGCAAGTTCGATGGTTGCGTCTTGTCCGTGGTAGTGAATATTGCTGTCTGGATTGGCAGAAAATTGTGTCATCGTATAAAGATCACCCGTATTGTTGCCGTGGATGACATGAATGGGAATAAGAGTGTCTTTGACTAAATTAAATGTACTTGGAGCAACAACATCTCCACAGTGCAAAATAGCTTCTGCACCCATTTCACATGCCTCAGTAATGGCTGATTTTAATAAAAAACGGTTGTCGTGGCTGTCGGATAGAATACATATTTTCATTCATTGGTTCCAAATTATTTAATTGTTCAGTGTTTCTAAATTCTAGCAGTTTTTTTAAGACGAAAAAAAACAGCAACAATAAAACTGTTGCTGTTTTAAGTTTATTACTCGTCTCCCATGTAGTGTTACATGGGGCGAGCATGATTGTTGTCGTTAGATTAGCCCAACAATCAATAGTGCAACAATATTAATGATTTTAATCATTGGATTAACCGCTGGACCCGCAGTATCTTTGTACGGATCACCAACTGTATCGCCAGTGACTGCTGCTTTATGTGCATCAGAGCCTTTGCCACCAAAATTACCATCTTCAATGTATTTTTTTGCATTATCCCATGCACCACCACCTGTAGTCATGGAGATTGCAACAAATAATCCCGTAACGATGGTTCCAATTAATAGACCACCCAGTGCTGCTTTACCGAGTAAAACACCTACAACGACAGGGACAAAAACAGGTAGTAATGAAGGTAAAATCATTTCTTTAATCGCTGCTTTGGTTAGCATGTCAACTGCTTTTGAGTAGTCAGGTTTTTGGCTGTAATCCATAATACCTGGCATTTCTTTGAATTGACGTCTAACTTCAACAACCACTGATCCAGCCGCTCGCCCTACAGCTTCCATTGCCAATGCACCGAATAAGTAAGGGATTAAACCACCAATAAATAAACCAATAATAACATCAGGATCAGATAAGAAAAACTTAACATCTCCACCCAAGTTGTGTTTGTAATCTGCAAATAAAACCAATGCAGCAAGACCTGCTGAGCCGATAGCATAACCTTTAGTAACGGCTTTGGTTGTATTGCCAACAGCATCCAATGGGTCAGTGATGTTTCTGATTTCTTCAGGTAATTCAGCCATTTCTGCAATACCACCAGCATTATCAGTGATAGGACCGTATGCGTCCAGAGCTACAATGATGCCTGTCATGGATAACATAGACGTGGCTGCAATTGCGATTCCGTATAATCCTGCTAAGTCGTGTGATGCCCAAATACTTGCACAAATTACGATAACGGGTGCAGCTGTTGATTTCATTGAAACGCCTAGGCCAGCAATAACGTTGGTGCCATCACCCGTTAAAGATGATTCTGCAATGGTTCTAACTGGGGCATAGTCTGTTGAAGTGTAGTATTCTGTGATCACTACCATGGCGGCTGTGAGTGCTAGACCAACTAAAGATGCAAAATATATATTTATTGTTGCAAAAGTGTTGCCATCAATCATGATTGATTCACCAAGAAATTGTGTGGTGACAGGATAAAAAGCAAGTGCAGATAAACCGCCTGCTACTGCAAGACCTTTGTACAGTGCATTCATGATTTTTCCGCCTTCACTAATTTTGACGAAAAAAGTACCAACAATTGATGCGATAATAGAAACTGCTCCAAGCATTAGAGGGTATATCACGATATTTTCATTGCCAGTGACCAGTAAGCTTCCAAGTAACATAGTTGCAATAATGGTTACCGCATAGGTTTCAAATAAATCTGCCGCCATACCAGCACAGTCACCAACGTTATCGCCTACATTATCAGCAATAACTGCTGGGTTTCTGGGGTCATCTTCTGGAATGCCTGCTTCAACTTTACCCACAATATCAGCGCCAACGTCAGCTCCTTTAGTGAATATGCCGCCACCTAGACGAGCAAAAATTGAAATTAAAGAAGAACCGAATGCCAGTCCAAGAAGGGCATGAATCGCCTCTTTGAATTCCAGTCCAAGTGGTCCAGTGAGGATTGCATAGTAACCTGCTACACCAATCATGCCTAAGCCAACAACCAGCATTCCAGTGATTGCTCCACCTCTGAAAGCAACCTGAAATGCTGCTCCCATGCCATCATTAGCCGCTTCTGCTGTTCGTGTGTTAGAGCGTACTGATATATTCATACCAATAAAACCAGTTGCACCAGATAAAATGGCACCAATGGCAAAACCAATGGCAGTATTTGCATCAATAAAGAGTAAAATTACAACAAATAATCCAGCACCTACTATCCCAATGGTTTTGTATTGTCTGTTTAAATAGGCTGACGCACCATCTTGTACTGCTTTTCCAATTTCCTGCATTTTGTCATTACCTGGTGGTAATGAAAGTATCCATTTAATTGAATAAAGCCCATAAGCTACTGCGGCAAAGCCTGCCAGTATTGCTAATAAAATGCCGTTCATTTAGGTCTCCCTTACTGTTGATTAAAATTAACTATTTGAATTTGGTGTTTATTACCAAACCAAATTTATTTTCTAATTCAAATTCATTGATGAGTTGATTAACCGCTTCTTGGCCATGTACTTTTTGTACTTCTGCAAGTATTAAGCGTGTGGCATTGCGATTATAACCGCTCTTGAATGAAACTTGAGTTTGAATGAATTCTCTTGCTTTATCTAATGTCATAATGAGTCAAATAATAAAGGAGCAATGAAGCTCCTTTATTTGATCCTACTTATTTAACTTCAAAAGCACCTAGTTTTTTAGGAACAGGTGCATTTTTCAGTTCCACATATTGAGGTAAGCCATTTTTGTAAGGTGGATAATCCTCACCTTGAATGAGTGGCTGAAGGTATTGTCGACATTCCTCAGTGATACCGAAGCCATCTTCACTGATGTATTCTGCGGGCATCATTTTTTCGACATTGGCAACATCGGCTAAATTGGTATGACCGATTTCCCATTGATAGGGATCGTTGGAGGTTCGTACAACGGTTGGCATGATTGCATTTTTGCCTTCCAATGCCAATTCCACAGCTCTTTGTCCTAGTGCATAAGCCTGGTCAACATCTGTTTTTGAAGCAATGTGTCGAGCTGCTCTTTGTAAGTAGTCAGCAACAGCCCAGTGATACTTGTAGCCTAGGTTGTCTTTGACTATTTGACTGATAACTGGTGCAACGCCACCTAATTGTGCGTGACCAAAAGCATCTTTACCGCCCGCTTCAGCCATAAATTGCCCTTCAGCATTTTTAACGCCTTCTGAGACAACAATCGAGCAATAGCCGAATCGTTTGACCGAATCATCAACTTTTGCCAAGAACTTTTCCTGATCAAAAGTGATTTCAGGGAATAAAATGATGTGGGGTGCGTCACCTTCTTTTTCTGCTGCAATACCACCAGCAGCTGCAATCCAGCCTGCATGTCTGCCCATGACTTCCATGACAAAAATTTTGGTTGAAGTTTTTGCCATCGAGGCAACATCAAAGCTGGCTTCACGAATAGAAACAGCAACATATTTCGCAACGGAACCAAAGCCAGGGCAACAATCCGTAATGGGTAAGTCATTATCAACTGTTTTAGGTACACCAACGCAAGTAATTGGGTAACCCATTTTTTCGCCAATTTGTGAAACTTTATGTGCAGTGTCTTGTGAATCTCCACCACCATTATAGAAGAAATAGCCAATGTCGTGGGCTTTGAAAACTTCAATTAGTCTTTCGTATTGTGCTTTGTTTTCTTCTAAACTTTTTAATTTGTAACGACAAGAGCCAAATGCACCTGATGGAGTTTGTTTTAATGCAGCAATATCTTCATCTGAGTCTTGGCTGGTATCAATTAAGTCTTCAGTTAATGCGCCTATAATTCCATTTCTACCTGCATAAACATTGCCGATTTTATCGCCATTTTTACGTGCAGTTTCAATAACACCACAAGCTGATGCGTTAATAACGGCTGTTACACCGCCAGATTGCGCATAGAATGCATTTTTTTTACTCATTCATGTCTCCAGTTTAACTATGTGTATAATAATTTAATGGTTGTTTGAAAATTAACTATTTCTCTTTTTCTTGCTCTTCTTTTTGTTTTTCGGTCAAGTGGTCTGCGTGAACTTGCAACAAGGTAACTATACAGTCTGAAACATCATCAAAATCTTTGAATCCTGTGCCGAATTGTGTGTATGCATTATAAAAAAATTGAGCACGGTAGCTTCTTTCACCTGATTTAATAACCAGTAGATGGCATTTGTCCTTTTCCCAGTAGACGGCAGGACAAGGAGCTAATTCTCTATTCATTTGAGATAAACGAATTTCTGTATCAACTATTTGAGTATCAACCACTTCTCCATATCTTTCCTGTAAAGTGGTTTTAACTTTCCATAATTCAGATTCCGTGAAGTCGGGAATTTGTTGCATGGTTTAACCTGTTGAGTAATTTTTAAGACCGCATTATGACATAAAAAAAAATAGAATGTTAGATATTGCCCTTTTAATTCTTAAGTGAAATGTTGCTGTAATTATTTAAGTATTTGATATTTAAACTTAATAATTTGTGTATTTAGGCATTTAGAGTGAATTGTATATTGTTTTCATATTAATAATGATATGTCGATATACGTTTTGAATATTTTTTAGCTATTATGTAGTAATGTTACCCATCAAAATTAAATGTGAATTCTATAAATAAATAATGAATACTAAAAGCGAAAGAATTAGAGAGATCCCCTACAACTACACCTCGTTTACAGACAAAGAAATTATTCTGCGATTTTTGGGAGAGGGGGCATTTGAAATTATTGAATCGTTAAGAGGCAGTAGAAAGACAGGACGTTCTGCCAGAATGTTATTTGAAGTATTGGGTGATATGTGGGTGGTGACTCGTAATCCCTTTATTCAGGATGATTTGATTGAAAATAAAAAAAGATGTTCAGCCTTATTCAGTGCATTGCATCATCGGTTGGATCAGATAGAAAAACGCAGTGATGGTGTTCCGCAAACATTACAATTAATTGCAATTGCTCGGCAATCAGTCACAAAATTTGAAGATGATTTATTGACGTTTACTAAAAAAAGGCAAGCGATTAGAAAAAAATTCTCTAGTTTTACCCGTAAAGACAATATTGATTTTAGTGGTTTAGCCCGTGTATCTCATGTGACTGATGCGACTGACTGGCGTGTTGAATATCCTTTTGTGGTATTACACCCCAATACCGAAAAAGAATGTCAGGCAATGGTGGCGGGTTGTATTGAACTGGGTTTAACGATTATTCCACGAGGTGGTGGTACAGGTTACACAGGAGGAGCAATTCCGCTTTACAGCAATACGGCTGTTATTAATCTGGAAAAATTAACTCGTATCAATACGGTTAAAAAACAACAACAAGATAATAATAACTTTGCAACCATTGCTGTTGAAGCAGGCGTAGTGACTCGTCGAGTAGCAGAAGCTGCAGAATCTTCAGGTTTTGTATTTGCGGTTGATCCAACGTCACAAGATGCTTCTACCATTGGCGGTAATATTGCAATGAATGCGGGTGGTAAAAAAGCAGTTATGTGGGGCACAACATTGGATAATTTGTTGTCCTGGCGAATGTTAACTGCCAAAGCCCAGTGGCTTGAGGTAGAAAGATTAGAGCATAATTTTGGTAAAATTCATGAGCAGGAAATGGTTAAATTTAAATTAACCACCACCGATGAGATTGGAGGCAAACCAGTTGATGATCCTGTTATTCTTGAGATACCTGGAGCGTCATTACGCAAGCAGGGGCTAGGAAAAGATGTAACGGATAAATTCCTAGGAGGTCTTCCTGGTGCTCAGAAAGAAGGCTGTGATGGCTTAATCAGTTCTGCTGTTTTTATCCTGCACACGATGCCCGCTTATACCCGAACCGTTTGTTTGGAATTCTTTGGCAAGGATTTGAAAGCTGCGGTACCCGCCATTGTTGAAATAAAAAATAAAATAGATGACAACAGTGATGTGATTTTATCTGGATTAGAGCATCTGGATGCCCGATATGTTAAAGCGGTTAAATACAATACCAAGTCAAATCGAGCAGAATTTCCTAAAATGGTGTTGCTAATTGATATTTCAGGCAAGCAAGAAGATCAAGTTGCGAAAGCTGCATCAGAGGTGATTCGATTGGCGAATGTCCGTGATGCGGAAGGTTTTGTGGCTGTGAGCAATGATGCAAGAAAACAATTTTGGTCTGATCGGAGTCGTACTGCAGCCATTGCGGCACATACCAATGCTTTTAAAATTAATGAAGACGTGGTTATTCCTTTAGAAAAATTGGCTGAGTACAGTGAGGGTATTGAAATTATCAATATTGAGCTGTCAATATCCAATAAAATCAGCATGATTGATGCCATGAGTGATTATTTGTCACAAGACTGGATAACATTGGTTGAGTTAACCGATGAATTGCAAAATGAAGAATCACAACAAATTATATTACAAAAACAACAGGTTTCTTTGGAGTTATTGCAACAGGTTAAGGGGCAATGGCAGCATTATTTGAATAATTTTAATGTCAGTGCATTGAATTATCAGTCAAATTTAACAGACGATGAGCAGAATCAAGGAAAATCGGATGATCAATTAATACATCTATTGTTAAAAAACTCAATTGTCATTTCAATTAAAGACAAAGTAATTAATCCACTTAAAGATATTTTGAGTGGTAACGAGTTATCTCCATTAAAAGATCAGCTTGAAGTTCTTCATCAACAAGTTTTATCCAGTCGGCTATTTGTTGCTACGCATATGCATGCTGGTGATGGCAATGTACACACCAATATTCCTGTTAACTCCAATGATTATAGAATGATGCAACAAGCCGAAAAAATGGTGGATCGCATTATGAAATTAGCGATCAATCTTGGAGGGGTTATTTCTGGTGAGCATGGTATTGGTTTAACAAAAATACAATATTTAGATGAAGCAACCATCAATGCATTTGAAAAATATAAAAATGAAGTCGATCCACAACAGCATTTTAACAAAGGTAAATTGTTGCCAAACTCTTCTTTGGAAAGAGCCTACACTCCATCGCTGAGGTTACTACAGCAAGAAGCCATTATTCTGGAAGACAGTGAGCTGGGGGCTTTAAATGATGATATTAAGGACTGTTTGCGGTGTGGCAAATGTAAACCTGTCTGTAATACCCATATTCCAAATGCCAACATGCTTTATTCTCCACGCAATAAAATTTTAGCAACAGGTTTAATTGTAGAAGCATTTATGTATGAAGAGCAGACTCGACGCGGAATTTCTGTTAGGCATTTTGATGAAATGAATGATATTGGTGATCATTGTACCATTTGCCATAAATGTTTAGCGCCTTGTCCTGTTGATATTGATTTTGGTGATGTAACCACTCGTTTGAGGTCTTTTTTGAGTTTAAGAAAACGTAAACGATTTAACATAGGAACAAAAGTGTCCTTGGCATTTCTAAATGTGGCCGATCCTTCAAGTATTAAATTAATTAGAAAAATATTGATTGAATGGGGTTATAAATCACAACGCTTGTCACATTTTATGTTCAGAAAACTATTTAAGAAGCAGGTGGATAAAATTCCAAAATCTACCACGGGTAAAATGAAAGCCAGAACACAAATCGTCAATTTGCTTAAAAAACCAATGCCAAAAGATGTACCGTCAATGACGATGAGGCGTACTTTGGGGGTTGAAAATAATAAAATGATTCCCATTGTTCGTAATCCAAAAGTGACAACGGATGATGATGAAGCGGTGTTTTATTTTCCAGGTTGTGGTGCTGAGAGGCTTTTTAGTCAAATTGGAATGGCGGTATTGGCGATGTTATATCACCAAAATGTACAAACTGTTTTACCTCCAGGTTATCTCTGTTGTGGTTATCCTCAAGAAGCCAATGGTGATACTATTTTATCAAAAAAAATGACAACCGATAATCGAGTGTTATTTCATCGGGTTGCGAATACGCTGAACTATCTTGATATTAAAACGGTCTTGCTTTCATGTGGGACTTGTATTGATCAATTATTAAAGTATCAATTTGAGAAAATTTTCCCAGGATGTCGAATCATGGATATTCATGAATATTTGATGGAAAAAAATATCAAACTCGATAATTCTAATGGCATGAAATATGTTTACCATGATCCTTGTCATAGTCCGATGAAACACTATCAGCCACAATCTGTGGTGTCATCTCTCATGAATGGGGCTGTGGCAATGTCGGATCGTTGCTGTGGTGAGGCTGGTACAATGGCGGTTTCCAGACCAGATATTGCCACTCAAATCAGGTATAAAAAACAGCAAGAGTTAAAGCTTAATCTAAAAACACTTCAATTTGAAGCACTTGCCGTTCCTCAAAAAGTCAAATTGCTAACTGCTTGTCCCGCATGTGTGCAAGGTTTATCTCGATACCAAAAAAATACGGGACTGGAGACTAATTTCATGGTGGTCGAAATAGCACAGCAGATTTATGGAAAAGATTGGCAGCAACTATTTATGAAAGAAATTTCCCAAGGTGGCATTGAACAGGTTTTATTGTAATGAAAATATTTTCGTTTAGATACAAATTGGCTTTGGTGATTTCATCGTTGTTGTTGGTTTCCATCTTTGGTGTATTTTATGTGGTGCAAACAAATTTGGAAAAACAGTTTGTTCAAACCATTAAGTCTGATTTAGGTGTCACCAGAAATCTGGTTTTTAGATTGATGCGTAACCGACAAAAAGTCCTTGGCAGTTATGCCTTGTCACTCGAAGGCGATCGCATGATTCGTGATGTTTTAACGGATAAAACTATGGATAGAGAGACGGCAAATGACATTGTTAAGGAAGAGATTCTAGGTAATTATACAGAAATAGATATTCTCACTGTGTTGTCACCCGATGGTAAAGTGATCGCTTCAAGCATGAATAATATGCAATGGGAAAATACCTTGCAAGCGATTGAGGTTTATTCAAAGGCCTTGACGGGAGAAGTGTCCAGCGGTTATTTATTTGTTGATAATATTTGTTTTCAGTTAATTGCGACTCCTGTATTTATACGAGAAGAAATGATTGGTATTAATATATTGGCGATTAAATTAGGGCAAAAAGAAATTAATGACATTC
This sequence comes from Methylococcales bacterium, assembly GCA_018671575.1. Lineage (GTDB taxonomy): Bacteria > Pseudomonadota > Gammaproteobacteria > JABHGC01 > JABHGC01 > JABHHM01. The sequence goes on from JABHHM010000166.1 coordinate 27,531, forward strand.
AGCAAATGAGTTCTGTTGAGTTGGCATTTTTCAGGAAAGACCAAGTATTTCTATCGACTAAATGGCATGAAAAATATTCTAGCTCACTGTTATTTGAAAAATTAGATGAAATTCCCATTGATTCAAAGCAAAAAAACCTGCAACAAACAACTTTGGGTGGTGAACGATATTTATATTATAGTGTCAGTGAGCAAAACTTTTTTCCTGACTTTATTTTGGCTAAATCATTGGATAAAGAATTGGTATTCGTGGAAAAAATTCGAAATGATGCCATTTTGATTGGTCTTATTGTCTTAATGTTTGGTTTTATTCTTTCTATCTTTTTTGCTTCCAGTATATCCAAACCCATTCAAGCATTACGAAAAGCAACCGAAGAAGTTGATCAACAAAATTATGACTATCGTCTGCATATTCAGTCTAAGGATGAGTTTGCTTTATTGAGTGATTCGTTTAATTCAATGATGTCAGGCTTGGCTGAAAGAGAAAAAATGCGTGGGGTTATGCATAAAGTGGTTTCTAAAGAAATTGCTGAAGAATTGTTGTCAAAGGGTGGTGTTTCGCTGGGTGGAGAAGAACGTGAAGTGTCTATTTTGTTTTCAGATATTCGTGGTTTTACTCAAATTTCTGAAGGCATGAGTGCCAGTGAATTGTTGGATTTATTGAATGAATATTTTACTCGGGTGAGTTTGTGTATTGATGATAATTTTGGTGTTATTGATAAATATATCGGTGATGCCATTATGGCAATATTTGGTGCACCTGTTACGCATAATCATGATGCTGTTAATTCGGTATTGGCTGCACAGGCAATGGTAGAAGCATTGATGTTGTTTAATAATGAAACGGCTGATTTATATGGTAAAGAATTAGAAGTAGGTATTGGAATTAATACGGGAACGGTTGTTGCAGGGAATATGGGGTCAGAAAATAGGCTGAATTATACGGTATTAGGTGATGAAGTGAATCTGGCATCAAGGTTGGAAGGATTAACTAAAAAGTATGGGGTTCACATTATTATCAGTGGCTCAACTTATGACGCATTATTGAAGGAAAATGTTGAAAATAAACATTTGATTATTTGTCGGGCGTTGGAAAAAGTTCAGGTAAAAGGCAAGGTAAATGCCGTTATGATATACCAAGTTTTTTCACCAACAGAATTGTTGCTGGATAATTTTGAACAATGTTTGAGTGCATTTCATCGTGCCATTGATTTTTTTCATCAAAAAATGTTTGATGAAGCCTATGAGCTATTAAAACAGTTGCATAAAGAACACCCAAAGGATGGACCTGTAAAATTATTTAAAGAAAAATGTGAACTCTACCTTGAAGAGCCATCTTATTACGACCGCCATTATGTTAATGGAGCGTTCAGGTTTAATGAGAAGTGATGTTGATGAAATGGTCTATAATTATACAGGCTGAATGTGAGTTAATAATGAAAATAAGTAATTTTAAGGAGAATAGAGGTGAGTTTGAATAAGGTGTTTTTTGCAACGGTTATGCCGTTAATATTGATTAGTTGTGGTGGAGGTGATGGAGACTCTACGGCAGCTACAACGACGACTGATTCAACGAGTGGAAGTGAGGTTTATCCAACAGATTTGACGGTGTCATCTCCGACAAATACAGGATCATCCTCGACCACTCCCTTTTTGGCACCGTCTGCAAAATCAGTGGCTAAAGCATTTTCTACTGAATATACGGTGGATACAGAAAAAGTTGATGCATTGTTGACAGGATTATCAACCTTTAAAAATAATTTTGATCCAGCAAAACTACAGCAACCAGCAACTGATGCTAATTGTTTTGGTCCGCAATTAATATATTCCAATCATCCAGATGGGTCACCTGATACCTCTCCACTTCCATCGGGGGATTTAGGCATCTGGCTGACATCAGAAACCACGGTGGGCAGTACTTTTAGGGGGAATGGATGTGCTGTTGCCCAGCTAAATAGTCGAATGGAAGATATTAAACTGAGAGTGTCTAATGCGTTAACTGCGTTGGCAGGTATTGTTGGTGCAATCAAAGATGGTGGTTTATCCTTTCCAGAGGATGGCGAAGAGATTTCTGTCGTTGATGCGTTGAATGCATTGAATGTTGAGGCAACTACCTTTGATTCTGTAAGTATTGGCAAAAATGGGGCTACTTTTACTTATCAGATTGCGCTAACCTATACCGATCCAAATGACTCTACTGATATTAGTCGTATGTTTTTACAGTTGAAACATGCGCCAGGTACGGATGAAAATAATTATAAAGGACTGTTGTCTTATCGAATAGAGGATCAGTTTAGTGGTGGCAATTGCCCAGTCAATGCATCCAGTCGAACGGATGTAACCTATATTGGATCGTTGCGATATGATAGAGATTCTGCAACGGTTATGAATCTTCAGTTAAAAAATGGTGCGTTTTGTGGTCTGACGGGAACCAGTGAGGATGCCACTAATAAAATTGGAATTGATGATGACGGTATTACGGATGCTTCTCAATTATTTGATGCAACAACAAAACTCAATGGATGGGCTGATAATTTTTCCATTTTTACAGCCAATTTTAATCCTTCAAATGCTGTTGGTTCATATTCATATGCTTGGCAGGCTGGGAAAGACGATTCTCATTCAAGAGTGTTTAATATTCAGTTGAATGAAGCCAGCCCTGTGACCGTGAAATCCTACTATGGTTTTGGTGATCAGGTGACAGCAACCAATGGATCAATCAAAGGCTTTATTTGTAATTGGTCGGGGCCAGGTAATAACCATACAACGAATTTTTTTGATTCATTGGCACAAAAACAGTTACTTCAATTTGATGAGACAACCAAAAGATTTTTAGTCACTGGGGAAAATTTAATTTATGCACCAACCAACAGTTGTACTTATGACGGTAGTGGTACTTTTCTATATGATCGTGATCTTGATCAAGACTTGCTTAATGAAACTGCCGCTACCGTTAATGTTGGGTTGGGAGAAACACTGGTGTTGGATTTGCTCACAAAAAGTAGCACTACAGCAAATATTACCGAGACAATAACCGAAGAAGGTTATATTGCCAACAGCACCCGCATCGACTTTTCCTTAGAGCATGATGCCCTGACGGGCAAATATTCTGCGAATGGTATAATTTTTTTACCATGAAGCACATGAAGACAATGAAGAAAAAACTTCAATATCTTCATGCACTTCATGGTAAAAATAAAAAATACCTATTATAAAACTTTGTTTTTCCGATACCTAAATATGATGTTTTAAGAGAGGGAAGTTATAGTATTTTTTGATATATGAGGCAATGAATGGTATTTGTTGTCTCTATTTTTTTGAGGTATTGGGGGTAGCTTTCTTATTGTATACTTGATTCCTCTGGCCATTCGTCTTTGGTTAGTATTTCAACGGGGTCATAATTGGTTTGTATTTTACTCAGCGTGGGATGCGCTTCAGTTCTGTTTTTAGATTGATGTCTGTGGAGGTCTGCAATTGGCTTACCATTACGGCAGATAATAATTTCTTCATCTGATCTTTCTATTTTTGCCAGCAAAGACAATAAATTGGTTTCATTATCTTGAATGTTAACGACTAACATGCTTGTTTTCCCTATTTAATCCTTTTCTTCGCTAAATACCGTGACTTTGGATTCACATCAATGGTTTGTAATTTAGGAACCAGCACAACATCCATGTCTTCCATTGGGATTGCTCCCAATAACACTTCACTTTCTCCAGGTAAAACTGCGGCATTACAACTGGTTGTTCTATTTTTGAAATTAATAATAACGGGACCAACCACGTCCATTTTTTTTAAAGTGCCATCAGCCAGTTCTGCTTCCATGGTGTCAATCACAGGGAGATCCAGTTGAGCTTTGATATGTTCATTGATGCACATCATATAAGCTCCACTATCAACTAAAGCGCTGACGGTTTCTTTTTTAATTTCATTTTTCTGAATATATCCTCTGCGGGCTAATTCTACATCACCTGCGCTGACTAATTCAATGTCTGCATAAATTAACCCCATTGTGTGCCTCCTAACAAGTAATCACTTTGTCACTTCCAGCTATTTTATCAATAATGTCGTCATAATTTTTATTTTCATAGAGATTTATGATCGTCACATCGGCCATTTTCTGATGTGAATCAATCATTTGTTGAGTGGCGGGGGAGGCTGTTTTTTTTAATAAATAAAGTAGTTTCATGGTTGATTGAATTGATGTTAATAGTTAATGATATGGTCAAATTCTAACAATTTGTGATAACACTCTTCCGTCGAAAGTTGTGTTGTTTGTTCATTATTTTTGACATTACTGTAGATGGGGAGTTCCATTTCTTCCGCAATTTCCAGCATCATTTCTATTTCGGCTGAACCATCAATTGTGGTGTCAATAAAAAATAGTTCAACCTCATCATCAAGGATGGTGATACCTGAACTCATGCGGATGGCTTCCTCTTGTCGGTCGTTGATGATGATTGCGATTTTACTCATGAACTTTTGTCCCTAAAAACTAATGATTCGGTCAGCACTATTGTGCATCATGGCATTTTGTAGTTGGCTACCTTCGGTAATGCTACTAGGAATCATTTCAGCAGTAATTCCTCTGAGATGGCAACTTCGGTCACACAAACTCATGGAGATGTTTTCAGATTGACTTAAATCAATAATGTCTTCATCCTGACAATAAAATACACCTTCATCCATCATGAAAACAGTCACTTCATGATTTTTGGATCGGGCCGATTTAATTAAGCCGATAATATCTTCTTTGTATCCTTTGGTAATGAGTAACATTCCAAGAATCATTGTTTTTCCTTTCGATTGATTGAGAGCAAGCTACGGTCTTTGTGTTGAAAAGATTTTACTGAAATAATTTATAAAGTAAATTGATTTAGGGGAGGAGAAATAAATAAATATCCAAGTTGCACAGGATTTTTGTTCACCTTTTAGGTGCAAAAAATAGGCATTTAGTCGACTACACAACTATTTTTGCAATAAAAAAGGCGGATAAAAAGATTGTTATGCCCTTTGGGTACAAGCAAGTTGGGTGTTTATTTGTTGCGCATCCCCTTAGGAGGGTTTTCTGGTTTCTCCGTTTTAAGGTGAAACCAGAATAAGAAATGGTTTGGATTGTATGTTTTTAATGAACTTCTTTATGATAGCAATCGTCAGGAGCTGGTAAGCCTGCAATTTTACATGCCTGGCAAACAGGCCCTTTAGGAAATAATCTGAATAAGTAAAGTTTGCCACCGTCAGGCGCAAATTCCGTTACCATGGTTTCTAGTAGGAGCCTAGAGCTTGCAGGGACTCCTTTGGATTGGTAATAATCTCTGAGATAATGAATGATGTCCCAGTGGTTATCCGATAGTCGTATACCGTCATCATCGGCAAATAATTCGGCAGATATTTCATTCCAGTTATTTGATTGCGTCGGTATGAAAGCGTATGGGTCTGCTGTAGTTTCTTGTGGTTTGAGGATGTATTTCATGATATCGACCATAATTTAATCTCCATACGCATAAAAATAATTAATTTATAAATAAAAATTATATAATAACAATTATAGTTTGTTATTTGAGAAACTGTAAAAATCATGTGAGTATTTTGGTATAATTGTGAACGGCTTCACACTATGAGATAAAATGGAAAATTTATGTTCTGGAAAAAGAAAGAAAAAAAACGCCCTGTTGTTTTAATTGCAGATGATGATAGTGTGATGCGAACAATACTTAGGTCAATTGTTGAAAAATTGGAGTGTAAAGATGTTATCGAGGTAGGTGATGGTAACGAGGCCGTTGCTGAACTTGAAAAACAACGCATTACTTTGGCTATCATTGATATTAATATGCCAGAAATGGATGGGCTAGAAGTGTTAAAAATTATCAGTGAAAAATATGAGGATTGTTCGGTTGTTATGATCAGTGGTGATGCGGCATTAGATAGAATAAATAAGGCATCTGAATTGGGCGCAATAGATTTTATTGTTAAGCCTTTTAAAACAGAGGCGGTAGAGAAGAAGTTGTCAAAAATTACAAAAAAATTATTTAAATAGTTTTTTTATTAAATTTTTTTATTAAAGCAGTATACTTTTTTTTCTGTAATAATTTCATTCAATGGAATGTCCCAGTTATTCGATTTTAAATTGTCAATTTTCTGAAATTCGTAAGCAATGCCGATTAAGTGAGGCTTTTTCCAGTATGACCGATGTTTTAAGTAGGCTAAAGTCCGATCATAAAATCCTCCTCCCATGCCTAGTCGGTTGCCAGTTTCATCAAAAGCAACCAATGGCATCAAAATAACATCTATGCTCCATGTTGGTTTTATATTTCGGGGTGTTTTTCGAGGTTCTGCGATACCAAAACGGTTATAAGTTAAAGCCGCGCCTAGTTGATGAGGGAAAAAATACAGTGATTGGCTGGGTTTTGCTTTTAACACTGGAAATAAGCAGGTTTTATGCTGGGTATGGGCTTGCTCTAGGATGTGTAGAGGACTTGCTTCGCCAGCATGGGGGAAATATCCTGCAATCGTTTTGCTGAAACGTAATTTTTTGCATTGCAGGCTATTGTTAAATATTGCGACAGATTTGGATTGTTGTTCTGAGTCAGTTAAATTTTTTCGTTTTTGACGGATGTATTTTCTGATGTCGAGGTTATTCATGTGGTATTTTTTGTAGATAAAGAATAACCCCCGCAGGTGACGTAGACAGCAGACGCCTCGAACCATAGTTCTTAGGTGGGGGATAAATGCAATATATCAGGCTTTCCACTACGAGGCGGACTTGCACAACAACATTACGAAGCATCCTCCGTGGCGTTAAATTGTGGCTCAAGAATTTTTGCTGATTTACAATTCACCGCAGGGGTTAATATAAATTTAAACCTAAATTGACTGAATTTCAAATGAAAAATGTAATCTATTTGGGAATTTATTGATCAAGAGTAGCGGTTGGTGAATTGCCAGAGTCAAGAAAACTACTGATTTTATTATATAGCATTTCTATTTGTATACTGGAATCACCTGAGAGTCCTTGAGATTGTTGTTTTTGCATTAATTCATGGGTAATGTTAAGAGCCGCCATGACGGCTATTCTTTCAACACCAACCACTTTCCCTGATTTACGTATTTCTCTCATTTTACTGTCTAAATAGTTTGCTGAAGTGATTAATGCTTCTTCTTCATTGGGGTGGCAAGCAATGCGATATTCTTTTTCCATGATTTTGACTGCTGTAGGGGTAACTTCGCTGCTCATGAGTTTTCTTCCATTTCTTTAAGACGCACAATCATTGATTCTACTCGTTCTCTGGCCAGTTCATTCTTTTGCACTAGATTGGTTCTTTCAGCCACTAAAATAGATTGGCGTTGACGTAGAGAATCATTTTCTTCACTTAATTTTTGGCACGCATTAATTAATTCCAGTGTTTTTGATTCCAGTGATTTCATATCAGGTTGGAAATGTTCAGTATTTGTGGTGTGGTTTGATTCCATTATGTTATTCCTAAGTCAAGGTGACTCGCAACAAATAAACTACCCATTTTACTGGCTCTTTTGCTCGTCTTCCTTGCTACAAAAATAGTTATGTAGAGGACTACACTCCTATTTTTGTAACAAAAAAGACAAACAAA
>JABHHM010000326.1 GCA_018671575.1 Methylococcales bacterium
AAATAATTGTAATTATTCAGGGGTATAATTGTTTTTCACAAAAAATACCCTGTAACCGTCCAGGTTGCCCTTGCTTTTCCTCACCCCCTATAATAGGGATGATCTGAATAGTTACAAATAATTAATGTTTTAGGAATAGATGCTACCCATGAAAAATAAAAAATACTCACTGATATTTATCACCATACTTCTATTTTTCAGCTTTTCAAGCTCAGCTGAAGAATTCAGCTATATCACTGATATTTGCAAAATTCCTGTCAGGTCTGGACAGAGTACACGGCATAAAATTTTACGCATGCTAAAAAGTGGAACAGCAGTGAGTATCATCGAAAAAGATGCAACAAGCGGTTATTCTCACATCACCAGCGCAACAGGTAAAGAAGGCTGGGTGTTAAGTCGTCAATTAATGCGAACACCGAGTGCCCGAGAACAAATAAAACAATCAACAAGCGAAGTAAAAAAACATCAAAACTTAACTGGCCAGTTAAATTTACAAATTACCAAACTAGAGCAACTGAGCCTAAAAGAAAAAAATGAAAAAGACAGTATCATTCTTGAAAACATTGAACTCAAGAAAAAACTCAATGACATACAAACAACCGCATCAGATGCCATACGCATGTCAAAACAGCTAAAAGCCATTCAGATCGAAGAAGAAAAACTAAATCATGAACTGGAAATATTGCAACGTAAAAACAAACACCTAACCGACAGTACCGCAATGAATTGGTTTATCATCGGTGCTTGTGCCATTGGTATCGGCATTTTAATTGGCATTGTTTTACCTCGTTTACATTTACCTAGAAAATCATCCTGGGACTCCTTTTCATAATAATGCCAGAATTCATAGCCGAAAACTCAGTTGGAATCGTCACATCCAAGCACCATCATTTTGATACGCCATTAGAACTTGAATCTGGCAGAACTTTATTAGAATATGACATTGCTTATGAGACTTATGGCGAATTAAATTCCACCAAATCGAATGCTATATTAATATGTCATGCATTATCCAGTGACCATCATGCGGCTGGGTATTACAGTTTAAATGATAAAAAGCCAGGCTGGTGGGAAAACCATATCGGCCCCAACAAACCCATTGATACCAATAAGTTTTTTGTTGTCTGCACCAATACATTAGGTCACTGCAAAGGCTCTACAGGACCAAAATCCATCAATCCAGAAACTGACAAACCGTATGGTCCTGACTTTCCCATTGTTTCTGTCAAAGATTGGGTAAAAAGCCAGGCGCGATTGGCAAAGGTATTAAACATAGATAAATGGAATGCTGTTATTGGAGGTAGCCTTGGTGGAATGCAGGTGATGCAGTGGGCAATTGATTATCCTGATCAACTAAACCATGCCGTCATCATAGCGGCCGCATCTAAGTTATCAGCTCAAAACATTGCATTCAATGAAGTAGCTCGACAAGCCATACTATCCGACCCAGAATTTCACAAAGGCCACTATTATGAACATGGCGTTGTGCCAAGACGAGGACTCATGTTAGCTCGTATGCTTGGGCACATTACTTATTTATCAGATGATGCCATGCGTGCAAAGTTTGGAAGAGAACTTCGTGAAGGCAAACTTAATTATGGTTTTGATGTCGAATTTCAAGTAGAAAGTTATCTTCGATACCAAGGTAAATCATTTGTTGATAGATTTGATGCAAACAGCTATTTATTAATGACCAAAGCACTCGATTATTTTGATCCTGCCAGTCATTTCAACGATGATCTTTCATTGGCTTTTAGGAAAACAAAAGCTAAGTTTTTTATCATATCTTTTAGCAGTGACTGGCGATTTTCTCCTGAACGATCACTGGAAATATTAAAATCGCTAACGGATGCAGGTAAAAATGTGACTTATGTTTCTGTTGAAGCTGACCAGGGTCATGATGCCTTTTTATTACCGATTCCATTTTATCAAGATATCTTTTCTGCTTACATGAAACGAATCTCAAATATCACCCCATCATTATGTCAATAAGAACAGATCATCAATTCATCTCAGAGTGGGTCAGCCATGGCTCCAGAGTATTAGACCTAGGTTGTGGTGACGGTTCATTGCTTTGCAATCTGATTGAAAATAAAAAAGTTTGTGGCTACGGTATTGAAATAGACCCTGATAATATTAAAAAATGCATCACTACTGGTGTCAACGTAATTCATGGCAACATTGAACGCGGTTTATCAGACTTTGATAATGACTCTTTTGACTACGTCATCATGTCTCAAACATTGCAAGCCTTGCTCAATCCCGCTCAACTCATTGAAGAAATGCTTCGAGTTGGAGAACAAGGCATCGTTACCTTTCCTAATTTTGGCTACTGGAGAAATCGACTACAAATTTCACTTTCAGGAAAGATGCCAGTTTCAAAAACCATTCCCTACCAATGGTATGACACACCCAATATTCACTTATGTACCATTAAAGATTTCGAAAAATTGTGCAAAGATAAAAACATCAACATTATTCAAAAAACATTCACTGATAACCATAGCCAATCAGGTTTTTTATTGAACACCTTCCCAAACTTATTTGGCAAACTGGCACTGTATCATTTTGAGAAAGTAACTCCTTAAGAACATAATATTTTTTGGGTCAAAGTAACAAAATATTTTAGAATCATGGATGAACACAGATACATTAGGCGTGTTGTCCGAGAATACAGCTTTTCGTCAGAATAAGGAAAAATTGGATGACAAAGTGTAGTTTATTGGTGTAAATGAGTATTTTGAGTCAGATTTTAACGCAGTTCAGGCGGAACAAGGGGCAGATAATTCTGAATTATTTGATGAGCAAAAACGTCTTAAAAAATTAGCTGATAGTTAAGGGGATGCGCAATAAATAAACATCCAACTTGCTTGTTTTTTTATCCGCCTTTTTTGTTGCAAAAATAGTTGTGTAGTTCGACTACACGCCTATTTTTGCGCCTCAAAGGCAAACAAAAATCCTGCGTAATTTGGACATTTATTTATTTCGCCTCCCCTAAGTTGCTAAGTCAAATCAGTATGGATAAATCATTCAAACCATTGGTTTAGCTCATTCGACAGGCATGATCATCAAATTCTGATTGTATAACCTGTGAAATGATATCACCATATTGCTTTACATTTTCCCAATTAAGCATAAAGCCATCGAAAGCATCGGCAAGTTCTTCAGTAATTTCAGTTTTTTGCTGATGTGTAATATTCAAATCATCACAAAGAGATGATTCAATAGACAGGTCATCCATGTCAATACTTAATGTCTCTGAAACTATGGCCGACACTGAAAATGACATGATACTTTTTATGGTATCTACTTCATTATTTCCTACTTTAAAACACATTGCTTATTCCTGCAGAAAATATTATTATCATATTTTTCTATACAGAAATACATTAGGACAATAACCATAATGTATCAATAATATCCCCTCAAATACAACAGGTATTCCTCAGCAATGAGTCATGATCATTTGTGGTGTGTACGGAAAAAAGATAGCAGCGTATCTATTGGCTGATCTAGCACGATCAACAACCAATGCAAGGACACACCACTATGAGTCGCAATAAATATTTTGTCGAATTAGAAGTTATTTATCTAGCAGCAGAAAACATGAAGTAAGGTAACGCGCAATAAATAAACTACCCATATTACGCAGAAATTTTGTTTGTCTTTTTTGTTAAAAAAATAGGAGTGTAGTCACTCTACATAACTATTTTTGTGGCAAAGAAGACAGACAAAATAGCAAGTAAGATGGGTAGTTTATTTGTTACAAGTTACCTAAGAGCGACTGAAACACTAAATTTATTATTCATGTTTGATTATTTTGGGGTATCACCTCAACATTAAACTCTGTCCCAACCACACTGATAATTTTGATGCGTGTCCCCTCTTCACAATCATCACCCCTCACTTTCCAAATTGAATCATCAACTTTTATTTTCCCAAAACCATTGACAATTGGTGCGTCCATAGTAAAAACACGATCAATATATTGTTCTCCACGACGATTCAATGTCGGTAGATCAGTTTTTGTTGGGTTCCTTTTAATATAGGTTCTCCAAGCAACAATACTTAAAACTGACAGTATTGAAAAAATAAGTAATTGATGCTCCCATGATAAATCAGGTATAAAATATAAAATTGTGCCGACTACAGTTGAGGCAATACCCAGCCATAATAAAACGGCACCTGGAGCAAACATTTCCAATACCAATAATAATGCTCCAAGAATAAACCAATGCCAAAATATGATTGATTCAGCCATCAGTTTTTTTCCGATTGTTTTTTCAATGCTGATTTAGAAAGTTCAGCAATTCCACCAATCGCGCCGATAACACCAGAAGCCTCAAGCGGCATAAAAACCAATTTTTCATTATCTGATGTGGCAATTTGCTGTAATGCTTCAACATATTTATTGGCGACAAAATAGTTTAATGCATTAACATCACCATTGGCTATTGCTTCAGATACCATTGTGGTCGCTTTAGCTTCTGCTTCTGCCAATCGTTCTCTCGCTTCGGCATCTCTGTAAGCAGCCTCTTTACGACCTTCTGCTTCCAAAATAGCAGATTGTTTTTCACCTTCCGCTCGTAAAATTTCAGCCTGTCTAACACCTTCTGCAGCCAAAATATTTGCTCTTTTTTCACGTTCTGACTTCATTTGGCTTGCCATCGCACTGACCAAATCTTCGGGAGGTGTAATATCTTTAATTTCAATTCTTGTGACCTTGACACCCCACGGTGTTGTTGCATCATCAACAACTGATAATAGATTGGTATTAATAACATCTCGTTTAGATAATAATTCATCTAAATCCATCGACCCCATCACTGTTCTAATATTGGTCATTGTCAGATTTAAAATTGCCAATTCCAGTTGATTCACTTCATAAGCGGCCTTAGCTGCATCTAAAATCTGAAAAAATATGACTCCATCAACCGTCACCATGGCATTATCTTTTGTAATGACATCTTGTGACGGCACATCCATTACTCGCTCCATCATATTTAACTGTTGACCAATTTTATCAATAATAGGAATAATGAGATTAATCCCAGGACGTAAAGTGGTCGTGTATCGTCCAAAACGTTCCACAGTATATTCCGTCCCTTGTGGCACTGATTTAACGCCCAAAAACACCAGCACTATTGCCAAGCCAAGTACAATAAGGGCAAAGATTGAAAATTCATTCATAATAATTCTCCTTGAGATTAAAACTTTTTAAAAGTTTATTGATTTGATAGTGACTTTGACACCAAATACTCAATTGGATTATCAAAATCAGTCAGTAATTTATATTGATCAAATTTAATATTGCTAATTGATACTTTATTTCTCAACAACGATTCTAATTGATTGCTTGATGACAATTGCTGTAATTTATCACTCAAGTCATTTTGGCTCACTAAAATTAAAATATTTTGTAATTGATCTAAATTTGAATTTGTTGCATAAACAGATTGAAATTGAAAGACACTGGCAACAGTTTTTAACATTGTCTTAAATATTTCAGACTGCCTGCCTTGAATACTGCTGACAATATTCATCAAAAAAAACCCCTCTGCTTTCAACTTTTGATCAACTGTTTTAAAAAATTCTTGGGTTGTAAAATGAGCAGGAATAGAACGGATACCGTGATAAACATCGCCAACAATCATGTCATAACGTTGCACTGTTCTCGATAGATAATGACGTGCATCATCCACTTTGGGTTTTAACATTTTAAATTGATCTATCTCGAAATATTTCCTGCCGACATCAACCACATCAGGATCAACTTCAACCACTTCTATTATAGTCTCAGGATATGCTGATGACATCAGTTTCGGCATGGAATATGCTCCACCGCCTAAAAATAAAACATGTTCAGGTTTTTCCAATAATCTAATGAACTGCCATGCGTTATGATAAGGAAATAATGGACGACTTGATTGATTAAATTGACCACCTTCATAGGTCGTATCAAGCATTAAAACAGTCACATTACCTTTATGATTAAAAAATTGATTTAAAACCCTAACCCGATGATAAAAATTATTTTTTTCATAAAGAACAGAAGAATCTTTTTGTTGAACCTGAAATACGACTGCAATTGATAACAAAGCAAACAGTGGTAACATCAATAGAATAAAAATAGGTTTTATTTTTTCAGTTTGCCTTCGATGGCTCAAATAACTCACTAACGAGCAAATACCCAGGCCAATACCAATGGCTAAAAAAATGAATCGAATATCCGTCATTGGAATCAATACAAAACCAGCAGCAAATGTCCCAATGACACTGCCTATCGTAGATAATGCGGATACCTTGCCTGCAGATGCACCCACTTCATTATCATTAGACTGTAAGCTTACCTGCCTAATGACAATTGGCGTCACACTTCCCAGCGATAAACCAGGCAGAATAAACAGTAAAACACATGACATCACAGGTCCAGCAATTAAATCCGCCGTTGAAAATTGATCGTCCAACAGCGGTACCAATAACGGAATCAACATAACTGTCAAACCTGAAAATGCCAACACTCCTGACAACAGAGGTTTTTCAGTATATTTATCCGCTAACTTACCTCCAAAATAATAACCAACACTTAACGCTATTAAAATAACACCAATCAAACTGGTCCAGGTATACAAGCTATTCCCAAACCAGGGAGCCAGAACTCGATTGGCTGTCATTTCAACCACCATGACAGAAAAACCAGCAAAGAATGCGATTAACATCAACAAAAAGTGCTTGAAGGGTTGTTCAGAAGATAATTTTTCCATTATTTTAGTTCTATAGAAGCCGTCAAATTTTTTAAAAAATAAATCAGTGTATTACCGACCTCTTCAAGACTTTTTTGACTACATTTATCCAGTGTGTCTTGATAGGTATGCCAAAACTTATAATCATAATCAATGACCAAAAAGGCAGGAATATTGTTTAAAATAAAAGGGCTGTGGTCGTCAAATATTCTCATTTTATGTTGCTTAATAAAACTTGTGTATCCCAATTTTTCTGCCGAATACCAAAATTTTTCAACCCATGTAAAACTATTATCAAGCGAACTTTTTTCCTGATAAATTTGTAAATTTTTGTCACAGATCATATCAAAAACAATGACCAGTAATGGTTTTTGCTGAAAATACATGTCAATATTTGACACAAAATAGCTCGAACCAATGGGAAACCACACATCATTTTCTCCATGCTGAACACCTTCTTCACCATCAAAAAAAACCAAATCAATTCCCAACCCTATTTCTACTGAAATATTTCTAAGTATTTCACTCATGACTAACAGCAAAGCAACACCAGACGCTGAATCATTCGCTCCAGGGACAACAAGCTGAGACTTTACATTCTTTGATTGGTCGTCAAATTGTTTGCTGTCATAATGGGTTCCCAAGACAATTCTTTGTTGATTTTCTGGTGAAAATCTAGCAATGATATTACAAAACTGATATTTTTTTTTGCTTTCACTGTGATAATTAAAGCATTGCTCACTGATATTGTTATTATTTTTTTTCAACACATTAATAATTAATTTTCTTGCATTATAATGCCCCGAATACCCTGTAACCCTAGGCCCAAGAAGTAATAATTCTCGAATATGATCAATTGCTTTTTCAGCACTAAACTGTTGTGCTGACACCGTTGTTTCTATTAATAACAGGAAAATAATTAGAATATGACGGCCTTGGAGCAAAGTAATTAAATATTTTAGAATCACGAATACATATAGATAGACACGGATGATGATCAATGAGTATACATGTTTATTTATGTTCATCCGTGGTTCAAATAAATAATGCATAGCTGTTGTGGTTAATGAAAAACTACATTTTTCGATGCACTTAAATGGCTATAAAATTTAAAAATGCAAGAAAACATTGTTCTCTTAATGTTTTCTTGCTACAATATAAAACAAGTAGAAAACAAAAGCAATCATTACAGAGAAAACAACATGAGACTAACCAGAAAACAAAAAGAAGTCTACGATTACCTACTCAATAATATACATTCTTTTTCTCACCCTCCCACACTCGAAGAACTGTGCCAGGCACTGGGATTAAAATCACGCGGTTCATTATACAAACATATTAAAGCCCTCATAGAAAACAACTTGATTGAACCTTTAAGCCATAAAAAAACAGGCATTGTTCTCAGCGAATACTCCAGATTACAAGAATCAGGATTTCCAATTATGGGTAAAATTGCTGCTGGACAGCCCATTGAAGCAATTGAAAATCCTGAATATATTGATCTTCCCCCCATGATAAGTACTGACTCATCCAATTATGTCTTGAAAGTTCAAGGAGATTCAATGATTGATGTTGGTATCATGGATGGAGACTGGGTTGTTATTGAGTCACGCAATCAGGCACAAAATGGGGAAATTGTGGTGGCATTGATTGACCAAAATGAAGCGACATTAAAACGCTTAGAACACAAGAACAATATAACGATTTTACACCCAGAAAATAAAGACTTAGAAGCCATGAAGTTTGAATCTCATCGAGTCCAGATTCAAGGTGTATTGGTGGGACAAATGAGAAGCTATACATAACAATCAACTTATAATAACGACCTATTAAACTGGAGAATAATATGTTATCTATCAAACATTATCA
Organism: Methylococcales bacterium; assembly: GCA_018671575.1. GTDB lineage: Bacteria > Pseudomonadota > Gammaproteobacteria > JABHGC01 > JABHGC01 > JABHHM01. Next base: position 8,613 of record JABHHM010000326.1, read on the forward strand.
TATGCACGACCAAGCTAAAAATGTTGTTCACGATATTATGAAACCATTGATTCGTACCCGTATTAAAATTTCATTAATTAGGCTAATTACTCTTTTCAGGTCTTCACCATCCTGGGGATAATAATTGTTTCCATAAATCTACGACAGAAAGCATAGAGCATTGTGGTAGTATTCGGATAAATCATAAAAAACTTGAGTATTGATCATAGCCCAAATATTAACCTATGCTATCAATATCCTGAATCCGAAAGTTCAAATTATAAAACATTCTGTAAACATATGATATTTCAATAAAAACATACTAATTATAGTGAAATCAATATCACCAAATTGGTGAGTTCATTATTTCAGAGAAAATTAAAGTGCGTAAATATAAATTAGAACAATCGAACAAAGAAATCACCTCTCGTGCGGGCATGGTTCTCATTGGTTCAGCCCTCGAGAATTTCACTTCAATAACTAAAACTATTGATCTAGCTTTGCCAAAAAGACACGGAACACCAACAAGTGATATTATCAAAGCTTATATAGGCATTGTGTCACAAGGGAAAAATGATTTTGAAGCAATCAAT
>JABHHM010000332.1 GCA_018671575.1 Methylococcales bacterium
TACCCTGAAAAAACTCATTGATGCTGAAAAAAGTGATTTATATGATGTATTGGAATATGTCTTCAATAGTGATATAAAACCAATTACTAGGCAAGAAAGGGTGAAAAGAGCAAAAGTAACCATATTGTCATTTTTAAATGAAAAGCAGAAAGAATTTATAGAATTTGTATTGAGTAAATATATTGAGACGGGTGTTGAAGAACTTGATCAGGAAAAATTACCGATGTTACTGACCAATAAATATCATTCGTTGGAAGATGCTAAAGAAATATTAGGCGATGTCACAGAAATTAGTTCGTTGTTTATTGAATTTCAGCAGCATCTATATTTTCAGAAGATGGCATGAATACATTAAAACCATAGGAACTTGAAGAAATTTTGAAATAAGATGGTTTCGATATTGAAACTAAAAGTTAAAAAAATTGGAATTTATATGAGCAATAGTGTTGATGTTTTATTACCAGATATTGGTGACTTTAATGAAGTGGAAGTTATTGAGATTTTAGTTTCAGCAGGAGATTCTATTGAAAAAGAAGATTCTCTGATTACCTTGGAAAGTGATAAAGCGACTATGGAAATCCCGTCTCCCCATTCGGGTACTGTTGAAAAATTGATGATTAATGTTGGTGATAAAATTGCTCAGGATTCATTGGTATTGACCATGACAGTCAGTGATTCAACACAGCAAAGTACGACAACTGAAAAAATTAAAGAAACACCTGAAGAAACTACCTCACAAACGCTTGAATCAAATTCTTCAAATCAAGCTGAAAATCATGCCGAAGTTCTTGTAATTGGTGGTGGTCCAGGGGGCTATACCGCTGCATTTAGAGCCGCGGATTTGGGTAAAAAAGTAATATTGGTCGAACGTTACCCAAGCTTGGGTGGTGTTTGTTTGAATGTTGGTTGTATCCCCTCTAAAGCACTGTTACACATTGCTCATATTATCAATGAAAGCAAGGCAATGGCTGATCATGGGGTCACTTTCGCAGAACCTAAAATTGATTTGGCTAAAATGAGAGGTTGGAAAGAGGGGGTTGTCAATCAATTAACGTCTGGTTTGAAGCAATTATCAAAACAAAGAAAAGTCAAAATTGTTCAAGGTTTAGCCAAATTTACGACCCATCACGAAGTTGAAATTATGGGCAATGAAGACATTAAATCAATCACTTTTGATCATGCAATTATCGCCGCAGGTTCAGAGCCTACAAAAGTGCCCGTGTTTCCAGAAGACCCAAGAATTATAGATTCGACAGGTGCATTAGACTTAACCTCTGTGCCCAATAAAATGTTAATTATCGGTGGTGGAATTATTGGTCTGGAAATGGCGACTGTTTACAATGCCCTGGGTTCAAATATTACTGTGGTTGAATTAATGGATTCACTGATTCCTGGTTGCGATAAAGATCTAGTGAGGCCTTTACAAAAACGCATCAGCAAGCAGTATGAAAATATTTTTCTGAAAACCAAAGTGTCTAAAATGGAAGCACTTGAAGATGGTATTAAGGTTTATTTTGAAGGTGGAAAAGCACCTGAATTTGAGTTGTTTGATTGTGTGTTGGTGGCTGTTGGCAGACGTCCTAACGGCAAGCTTATTGGTGCAGAAGCTGTAGGTATTGAGGTCAATGAACAAGGCTTTATTAAGGTTGATAAAACACAACGAACCCAACAAAATCATATTTTTGCCATTGGCGATATAGTTGGAAATCCAATGTTGGCTCATAAAGCGGTTTATGAAGGTAAAATTGCAGCAGAAGTCATCGCTGATTTACCCGCTTCTAATGATGCCCTAACCATTCCATCTGTTGCCTACACCGATCCTGAAATTGCCTGGATGGGGCTGACTGAAACAGATGCCAAACAACAAGGCATTGATTATGAAAAAGGTGTTTTCCCATGGGCTGCCAGTGGACGATCACTGAGTATGGGACGGAGTGAAGGTTTAACAAAATTACTATTTGATAAATCAAGCAAACGTGTTCTGGGTGCAGGTATTGTCGGAAGTAATGCTGGTGAATTAATTGCCGAGGCTGTTTTGGCACTGGAAATGGGGGCTGATGCAGAAGATATTGGATTGACCATTCATCCTCACCCCACATTGTCGGAAACACTTTGTTTTTCAGCAGAAGCAGCAGAAGGTACTATTACTGATCTATACATGCCTAAAAAATGAAGCTAACTCACAGCCTCCATTTTTTACTCCATTTCTGCGTTGTTTTTGTACTAAGGCAACTCGCAATAAATAAACTACCCATCTTACTTGCACCCAAAGGGCATAAAACTCTTTTGTCCGTCTTCTTTGCCACAAAAATAGTTGTGTAGAGCGACTACACGCCTATTTTTGTAACA
>JABHHM010000270.1 GCA_018671575.1 Methylococcales bacterium
AACGCTAGAAAGACTATCAATCCATCAATTACGAGACAACAAACAAGCCGAACAATGGCATCAAAGCCAACCTGATGAAATCGCTTTTTTACAATTATCATCAGGCAGCACAGGCGTTTCAAAATGCATTCAAGAAACGCATCAAGCCGTCATCAATCATATTCATGCCGCCAGCCAATTTGATCCTTATTCACCAGATAATATCACTCTAAACTGGTTGCCGATGGATCATGTCGTTCCTTTATTAATGTATCATGTCAAAGATGTTTATTTGGGTATCAAACAAATTCAAGCACCACCAGAACATGTCTTAAATTGCTCTGAATGTTGGCTAAATTATTTAGAGCATTATCAAGTTACTCACACTTGGTCACCCAATTTTGGTTACAAAAGACTCAATGACTGGCTGAAAAAAAACCCGCATCGACTGTGGGATTTATCCTCAATTCAACATTTTTGCAATGCGGGCGAACAAGTCACCTTATCAATTATTGAAGAATTTATTGAACTCACCAAACCATTCAAACTGTCACCACACGCCATGCAACCAGCTTACGGCACAGCAGAAGCCGCCACGGTGATGACAATTTGCAATAACTACAATGAAAAAAAACATGCTCACCACATTGAACGTGCTTCATTACATGGCAATTTACTACGAGCTGACGAAGCGAGCATTGCGACCACCACTTTTATAGACCAAGGACCTCCCCTACCAGGCACTCAAATTCGTATAGTCAATGAAGAAAATCAAATTTTGCCTGAACGTAGAATTGGTCAATTACAAATTCATGGTGACATGGTCATGCCAGGTTATCGCAATAATGAAAAAGCCAACCAATCCACCTTTAGTAAAGATGGTTGGTACAATAGCGGTGATTTAGGTTTTTTAATTGACGGCCATTTGGTCATCACAGGTCGAGAAAAAGAGATGATTGTCATTTATGGCATGAATCATTATTGTGCAGATATTGAAGGACTGGTTAGCACCATCGCAGGTGTTGTACCAACTTACGTCGCAGCTTGTGGTATCTCCACCGATGACAGTGGCACGGAAGAATTGGCTATTTTTTATGTTCCTGTGCGAGAATTGTTAAGACGCAACATTGAATTACTAGACACCATCAAAACTCAAGTCACCTTATTATTGGGTGTTAATCCAACTTACGTCATTCCCATTGCAAAAAATGACTTCCCCAAAACCACCAGTGGCAAAATTCAGCGAGCCAAACTGGTGAACCTCATGGCGGCAGGTCATTTTGATGACATCCTCAATGATTGTGACTGTATTCTTAATAACAAGAATACCCAGCCAGACTGGTTTTACCAAAGTACCTGGCGTCCTCGACAAGCCAGCATCATTGACACACATTATCCAACTGGCATCTACTTGTTTTTTATGGACGAACAAGGCTTATGCCAACAAACCTTGCAAACCATTAATGCAGAACATCATCGCTGTATTCAAGTCCGCATTGCCACACAATATAATAAAACAGGTAATGACCAGTTTGAAATGGACCCCAGTAATATTGAACATTATCAGCTACTTTTCGCCTATCTCACAGCCAATCAAGTCACCATCACTCATGTTATTCATGGCTGGAATTATCATCCCTATCAAGCCATTGAAACGCTTGAACAATTAGAAAATGCTCAAAAATGGGCAATGTGTAATTTTTTATTGTTGGCAAAAAACTTAATTAAAGCCCATGACTTTGACCAACCAGTCACCTTACACTTAATCGTCAGCCACACTCATAGCATTGAAAAAAATGAAGACATTGCCTACCAAAAAGGGGCAATGCTGGGTTTGATTCGTACTTTATCACTGGAAGCCCCCTGGCTAACTTGTCGATTGATTGATTTACCAATGAATGAAGCACAAACCATCGCCCCATGGTTATTACAAGAAATAAAAACATTTCCCAGCGAAACGGAAGTGGTTTACCGCAACTCACAACGCTTTGTACAACGCCTGAAAAAAGTTGAATTCGACCAACCAACAGACAACAATATTCCTTTTAAAGCACGAGGCATTTATTTAATCAGTGGTGGACTGGGTGGCATCGGTAAAGAAGTTGCCGCCTATTTACTCGAAAACTATCAAGCAAGACTCATTCTAATTGGTCGAACATCACTTTCTAACAATCAACAAGACCCCAACAAAAATTCATCACTGGAAGTTTTTCATCATCTAAAAAATCTTGATGGTGAAATACAATACCATGCCGTGGATATTTGCAATGAAAAGCAACTACAAAATATTGTCCATACCGCAGAACAACAATGGAATGCTGAACTCGATGGCATTATCCATTTGGCAGGTATTTATCGGGAAGGCTTGTTGCGAGAAGAATCCAGAGAATCCCTTGCAGAAGTTTTAAAACCCAAAGCCATGGGAGCCTGGGTTTTACATCAATTAATTAAAAACAGACCTGAAAAAAAATTATTTATTCATTTTTCATCTATTGTAAGTATTTTAGGAAGCACAAATTTTGGTGCTTATACTGCTGCCAACTGCTTTTTAAATAGTTTCTCAGAATTTCAAAAAACAATGGGAATCAAAAGTTTCAGTTTTGCCTGGAGTACTTGGCATGAAACGGGAGTCAGCAAAGGCTTTAAAAAAATTGGTTTAACTGACGTACTTGACAAGATGGGATACAAAGCCATAACACCCAAACAAGGAATTGATGCCCTATTAATTGGTCTACAGCACAGACACACAGACCTCATCATCGGCTTAAATGGTGTCCAGAAAAACATCCGACAACACATGGATACAACTTGTGACACCAGCCAAACACTCACCACGTTTTTCATGACTGATCACCCTAGAAATGCTTGCCAAGAAATGAAATCATTGGCCATTCATGATCCTTTTCAAACCAATTACATTTGTGACTTTATTCGTGTTTTAGAAATGCCACTCACCTCCAATGGCAATATTGACCAATCCAAACTCATCACTTCCAAAGGCTATAAAAATGATGAAGATGAGTCACGCCACATCTCGCCAGAAACCAAAACTGAACAAGAATTATCCCTGATCTGGCAAGATACTTTATCCATCAACGAACCCAGTATCAATGACAGTTTTTTCAAATTGGGTGGCAATTCGCTACTGGCTACCGTTATGTTGTCTCGGGTGAGAGAGCAATTTTCACTCGACATCAGTCTCGATAAAGTCTTTAAAATGCCAACCATTGTATTGTTGGCTAAATTAATTGATGAACAAAAAGAAGATAAACAAGAGTTTTCTGCTATACCAAAACTAAATCAACCCATTGCCCCTTTGTCATCAACTCAACAGCGTTTGTGGTTCATGTACCAATTTGCTCCAGATAACCCTCAATACAACATTCCCGTCAGTATCCAAATAGAAGGTAATATTGATATTGAACTTCTCATAAAAAGCATCAACACTGTTATTCAGCACCATGATATTTTACGGACTCGATTTAAATATATGGACAATCAAATTGTTCAGGAAACCAGTGGAAACTTTCAATTACCCATTTCTATTATTGACCTATCTGATATCACAGATAACCAGGAAGCTCACTGGCGTAAACTAGCGCACCAAGAAACAACTCGCACTTTTGAACTGACTCGTTTACCTCTTTTATCCATTCGACTGTACAAATTGGCAACAGATCGCTACATATTATTTACCATCATGCACCACATTATTTCTGATGGCTGGTCACTTGGTGTCTTTTTTGACGAATTGATTTCTCATTATAAAATACTATTAACAAATCAAACTTCAAACTTACCTGAATTACCCATCCAATACAGTGACTACGCAGTTTGGCAACAGCAACAACTCAGCAATGACAAGCTAAATTCACAACTCAATTATTGGAAAACACAACTGGCTAATCTCATCCAATTAAACTTACCAACCGACCACCCACGAAGCTACAATCTACCCTCGACAGGTCAACGACAGACTATACAAATATCAAAATCAATCACCGATGCAATAAACATTCTTAGCAGACAACAGGAAGCCAGCTTGTTTATGACCCTAATGAGTGCATTTATGGTTTTATGTACCCGCTATAGTGGTCAAGATGACATTGCCATTGGCACCCCCATTGCCAACCGACACCACCCAGAAACCGAACCCATGATTGGTTTTTTTGCCAATACATTGGTGATGCGTGGCAACTTAGCAAACAACCCAACTTTCATTGAATTGTTACAACAAATCAAACAAACATCATTAAACGCCTATAAAAATCAAGATGTACCTTTTGACCAATTAGTTGATGCCATACAACCTGATCGAAAAACAGGACAAAATCCATTGTGTCAGGTGGTGCTTGCCTTACAAAACACGCCCAAACCCAATACTGATTTAGAAGGGATTAAATTTCATCCTTATCAGTTTGAAGGTGGATTGGTTCGATTTGATTTGGAACTTCATATTTTTGAAACATCCAATGGCTTGGATGTTCATTTTGATTATGATACTGGTTTGTTTGAAAAAGAAACCATCGAGAGAATGGCGGGGCACTATCGTGTGTTATTGACTGAAATCACACAATATGCCAATCGACAAATTAATAATCTGTCGATATTAACCAATAAAGAAAAACAAACCCTATTAATTGACTGGAATAAGACAAACACAAAAATCCCAGACGGTTGCCTTCATCACTTATTTGAATATCAGGCAATGACAAATTCTTCCAATGTGGCACTCGTTTTTGAAAAATACTCTCTGACGTATCAACAACTAAATTCTAAAGCAAATCAACTTGCTCATCATTTACAACTACTAGGTGTGGTGTCTGAAAACTTAGTTGGTATTTGCATGGAAAGATCGCAAGAAATGATTATTGCCATTCTTGCCGTCATGAAATGTGGCGGAGCCTATGTTCCTATTGACCCTGATTATCCTAAAAAAAGACTTAAATTTATTATTGAAGATACTCAATTATCTATATTATTAACACAATACTCACTTCAAAACACATTG
>JABHHM010000337.1 GCA_018671575.1 Methylococcales bacterium
AATAGAAACGGATCTCGGTCTATTAATGACGCAACTTTGAAGTAAGTACCAGCAATGTGTTTGCAGGGATTGGAATAATCAGGGCAGGAACATTTGCTAATTAGGTCGCTTGAGGTGGTTGGGAGGAGGTTTTGTTTGTGAGCAATTAATCTTTGGCGTATAGTCTCAAAACTTAAATGCCTCATTATTTATTTCTCAATGCAACATATTAAAGACTAGATAATATTATGTTTTTACTTCATACACACTGGTTACCACCTGACAATCCTAAATTTCATAACTCAGGTCAATTAGTCTGCTGGTTAGAAACAGAACCAGTATCAGGAAAGAAAAAAAGTAAAACACAACACCCATCACACTTATCTGATAAAACTCAATTACTTTCTTTTTTCGGGACACTTTTTAAAAAGAAAACAATGCTTGAGTTATCATTTTCGGATTGTGTATTCCACCTTAAACTACCAAGTAATAACAACTCACCTCATCCTAGCCCAGAGATGATGAGACTAACAGATAGTGATGTGTCTGACGACTGGCAATGGCAATTATGGCAAATACAAGGAATGACTGTTTGTAATCCATTGCTGTTTTTAAAAGAGATCAATTTTGTTGCCCATTTTTTTGAATCTGAGATGCAACTAGCGGCAGACACAAAGTTCTGGATTCAGTTTGCACAACAATTAGGCCAATTGATTCGACAGCAACAATTTATACCGTCATTCAAGCAGCATAAAAACAAATCAAAAAATATTCAGGCATATCCCTGCTGGGAACCATTAGGCTTAGTCTATGAAGAATTACTGAACCAATATACACTGGCCTTACCTCAGATTTGTAAAATGATTTATGAGAAAAAAAGCAAAGAGGCTTCATCTCAAAAAACAACTTGTTTAGATGCTGAATCACTATTAAGACACTTTTCAGAACAAGTCGTTGAAGAACTCACATTAAACGTAAAGTTTACTAAAAAAACATTTTCTATTTTTCAAAGTGAACCTTTAGCTGATTGCCTACAACCACCTTATACAGCACCATTAACATTTGAACATGAGAGTTGGAATTTATGGCAAAGATGGCATCAAAGAATTACTGGACAATCAGTACAAGCAACATTCACATTGGGTATTCGCCTGCTAGAAGCCACAAAAGAAGAACCTGATTCATGGAAACTGGTGTTTTTTATCACTGCACAAAATGACCAATCACTTCAGGTAACATTATGTGATTACTGGGAAATGAAACCTAATGAACAAAAAAACTATCGCCAACTATTAGGTACTAAATTTGAAAGCAATTTATTAATATCACTTGGACAAGCAGCAAGAATATGCCCATTATTATGGCAAGGGTTAGAAGTAGAACAACCCAGTGTCGTTAATATTAATCAGGATATGGCAGTAGAGTTTTTAAAAAATGATGCAATCGTACTTGAACAAGCAGGTTTTTTGATTCAGCTACCCTTATGGTGGACACCTAAAGGACGAAGTCAGACCCGAATTCGTATCACTTCATCAGCTAGTTCCAAATCATCGGAAACAAAAAAAGAAGGTGCAGGATATTTTAGTGTTGACTCACTAATCAGTTATGAATATCAATTATCTGTCGGTGGACAAGTTGTAACACAAGAAGAATGGGATTTTCTGGTCAATGCTAAATCATCATTAGTAAATTTTCGTGGCGAATGGGTGGCTATTGATCAGGGAAAAATGCAACAGCTACTTGATTTATGGCAAGACAAAACTTCACAACAATCATCTGTTTCTGTCATTGAACTATTAAAGCAAGTGGGTGAATCAAATAATAAGACGACAGAATATGTTTTTGATGATGAATTAAAAAGCATGATGAATGGATTACACGATCCACAATCATTTACTTTATTATCGTCTCCCAAAAAACTTCAAGGCACCTTAAGAAGCTATCAATTGCGTGGAATGTCTTGGCTTTCATATATGGAAGCTTGTGGTTTGAATCCTTGTTTAGCAGATGACATGGGATTGGGTAAAACAATCCAGGTCATTGCTCATTTATTATGTGAACAAGCATTTGCATCAAAAAATAAAACAAATCATCAAACGTTATTAGTTGCACCGACATCTGTGCTTGGTAATTGGGAAAAAGAAATTCAAAAATTTGCACCATCATTATCATCAATGATCCACCATGGTAGTCAGCGCAGTAAAACAGCGGCGTCATTTAAGAAAAAAATATCAAAGTGCAATATCATAATCACTGCATTTTCATTAGTTCAACGAGATATCTCATTGTTTAAAACCATCAATTGGCGACGAGTTGTTCTGGATGAGGCTCAAAACATTAAAAACCCTAAGTCTAAACAAAGCAAAGCAGTCTTTTCATTAACGGCACAATATAGAATAGCAATGACGGGTACACCCATTGAAAATAGACTAATGGATTTATGGTCACTTTTTCACTTTCTTAATCCAGGTTATCTCAATAATGAAAGTCAGTTTAAAAAACAATATGAAACTCCAATTCAACGCAATAGTGACATGGTTCGATCCAAACAATTAAAAAAACTAGTCACACCATTTATACTACGTCGTCTTAAAACAGATAAATCCATTATTAAGGATCTGCCAGATAAAGTTGAACAAAAAGTTTATTGTAATCTGACTAAAGAGCAAGCATCACTTTATCAAGCCGTGGTTGATGATGTTCAGCAACAAATTGAAACAGCAGAAGGTATGCAGCGCAAAGGATTAATTTTATCCACCTTGTTGCGTCTTAAACAAATATGCAATCATCCCGCACAATACATTCAAGATGGCAGTTCATTCGGTATTGAACGATCACATAAACTCGCTAGATTATGTGAAATGGTTGAAGAAGCCATTAGTGATAACGACAGCCTATTAATATTTAGTCAATTCACTGAGGTAGGCGATGCCTTAGCAAAATTACTACGTGAGACTTATCATTATCCTGTTTATTATTTGCACGGCGGAACCACAAGAAAATCCCGTGACAATATGATTAGTGAGTTTCAGAATGAAAAAACTCCTCCAGCTATTTTTATATTATCGTTAAAGGCAGGTGGTGTTGGTATAACATTAACTAAAGCAAATCATGTTTTTCATTTTGATCGTTGGTGGAATCCAGCCGTAGAAAATCAGGCAACAGATCGTGCATTTAGAATTGGTCAGAAAAAATCAGTCTTTGCCCATAAAATGGTAACCTTAGGTACTTTAGAAGAACGCATTGATCAAATGCTTGAAGACAAGCAAAAATTAGCAGATAGCATTGTTGGTAGTGATGAATCATGGTTAACAGAACTGGATAATGAAGCCTTTCGACAACTCATTCAATTAAATAATAACACCGTCTTGGAGTCCTAATATGGCGAATCAATTTACTCGTACTTGGTGGGGTGAAAAGTTTATAGACTCATTAGAACAGAACATGGATGAAGGTCGGTTAAAACGTGGTCGCTCTTATGCTGGGCCTAATCGTTTGCTTAAATTTGATATCAAAGATCAAGATATTACATCGACCATTAGAGGTAATACAAATCCATACTTTGGTGTTTACAAAGAACCAAAATACAAAATCAAGATTAAATTAAAACCAATACCTGATGCAACATGGAAAAAAATACTCAAAAGTTTATCAACAAATGCTGGGTGGCTATCACGTTTAATTTTAGATGAAATGCCAGATAATATTGAAACAGTTTTTAAACATCACAAACAAAACCTCCTCCCAACCACCTCAAGCGACCTAATTAGCAAATGTTCCTGCCCTGATTATTCCAATCCCTGCAAACACATTGCTGGTACTTACTTCAAAGTTGCGTCATTAATAGACCGAGATCCGTTTCTATT
>JABHHM010000404.1 GCA_018671575.1 Methylococcales bacterium
AAAAAAGACAAACAAAATTTCTGCGCAATATGGGTAGTTTATTTATTGCGTGTTACCTAAAAACGAGAAGTTATTTCATGCCCACTATTTAGTGTAGTACACCAAAAACATCAGGCTTTAAATAACTCAAATTCTACGATATATTTTTTCTTTTTTATCAATTATTTCATAGTTTTTTTCAACACAACTAAAACGAAGACTTTCCTTATCACCTAAACACAATAACCCTTGTTTAGATAAACTTTCTGTCAATAACAATAAAACATCATTGGTTAATTGCTGATTAAAATAAATCATGACATTTCGACAAGAAATTAATTGCATTTCGTTAAACGAAGTATCTGATACCAAATTATGCGTACTAAAAATGATGTTTTTTCTAAGTGATGCATCCAGCACTACAAATTTGTTGTCCGCCGTATAATAATCTGAAAAACTGGTCTGACCTCCAGACTGCTGGTAATTATCTGTGTACTTTTTTATCTTATCCGTTGTATAAATACCTTTTCTGGCAATATTAATAACTGATTCATTGATGTCTGTCGCATATAGCTGTGTTTTATCATAAATCCCCGCTTCTTTCAGGATGATTGCCATCGAATAAACTTCTTCACCTGTTGAACAGCCTGCCACCCAAATACGAATAAAAGAATTGCTTTTTAACAGCTGAACAACCTGCTGACGAAATACCTGATAAAAACCTGGGTCACGAAACATTTCAGTCACATTGATTGAGAAATCTTGCACAATGGCCTCAAAAAAAGCAGGATCATGCAATACTTTAGACTGCAATTGTGAAATGGTTGTTAAAGCTGAAAGTTTCAAACGATGTTTGATTTTGCGCTCAATAGAATTAAGTGAATAATTGGTATAATCATAACCATACTTCCATTTGATGGATTGTAACAACAAATCAATTTCGATAGCAATGGTCTCTTTAGAAACACTCACTTGGCTAACCAAACCCTCATCAACGACAACAATTGATCCGTATCCAACGGCTTGGTTAAATAGTCATTGGCACCTGCATCAATACATTTTTGCCGATCACCATTCATTGCTTTTGCAGTCAGGGCAATCATTGGCAATGTTTTAAAAGCTGTTTGCTGACGAATCCGACGCATGGTTTCGTAACCATCCATTTTAGGCATCATAATATCCATTAAAACCAGATCAATTTTTGGGTTTTCTGCCAATTTTTCAAGGGCAGACAAACCATCAAAACTTTTTATACTGGTTAATCCCTTACTTTCCAGAATACTCGACAAGGCATATACATTACGGGCATCATCATCCACAACCAAAATTGTTTTTTGTTCGAACACACTTTCGTCATTAGCTAATTTTGGAAAAGTCGATTCTGCATGATGTTCTAGCCGATGTAAAAACAAGGTAATTTCACCCACCAAACGATCGGTTGTATCAATATTTTTTAACCTAAGATTGTTTGAATATTGTTGAATCTGCTTGATTTCATGCTCCGTTAAAGCTGCCTCAGAATAAAAAATAATGGGCGGAATCTTAATGTCGGACAGTTGGTTTAATTTTTCTAACAGAGCCAGTCCAGACATATCATTCAATTGATTATTCATCACTATACAATCAAATTGTTTATTCGATAACAAATGAATCACATCATTGGACTGACTGGCTTGCTCTATTTTAACAGCCCCAGCTTCTAACTGATTCAATATATTAATATACTGAAAAGAATCATCGACGATTAAACAAACGGTTCTTATTTGCTTATGTAAATGATCAGACAGCTTGGTAAACGTATCATGTAGCTCCTGCTGATTGACTGGCTTATCCAAAAAGCCTAATGCACCTAATTGCATAGCCTTCAAGCTTTCATTCGATGCTGAAATAAAATGCACTGGAATATGACGAGTTTTTTCAAATGATTGCAAAGCATTCATCACTTGCCAGCCATTCGCACCAGGCAAACCGACATCTAAAATAATCGCACTCGGCAAATATTTTTTAGCCAGAACCACTGCATCATCGCCCTTCAAAGCAACCAATACCTTAAATTGATGTTGCCGCCCTAAATCCAATAATAACTTAGCAAAAGGTTCATCATCATCAACAATCAATAAACTTCGATCCCGCTCCAGAATATCGTCTCGATCATCTTGTAATGTGTTTTCTATTATCACATTTTCGACATCTTGATGATTGATTTCAACCATTGAATCAAGTATTGGCTCACTAATCACATCAACAACTTCGGCGACTTGTTCCGTCTGGTTAGTCGGTAGAAACAAAGTAAATGTACATCCTTCACCCAATTGACTGGTTAATTCTATATGTCCACCCAATAAATCTGCCAGCTCTTTGGAAATGGGTAAACCCAATCCTGTTCCACCATATTTTCGACTGGTACTACTGTCTGCCTGTTGAAATGACTCAAACACCAAACCCTGTTTATCTGGAGCAATGCCAATACCTGAATCCTTCACAGCAATGAATATTTGATCACTTTGCTGTAAACCAATACTGACTCGTATTTCGCCTTGTTCAGTAAATTTAATGGCATTCGATAAAAAGTTTTTGATGATTTGCCCCAGTCGATGAGTATCCGTTCGAATAATTTCGGGCAAGGATTCATCAACTTGAAAAACCAGCTCCAAACCTTTTTTCTTTACTTGAAAACCAAACATCTTTTTGATGTAGGCAGGCAAACTTTTTGGTTTGTATTCTCCAATGGTTAAAACGGTTTTACCTGATTCAATTTTGGCAATATCTAAGATATCGTTTATTAAAGTCAGCAATTCTTTACCGCTATGGCCAATTGTTTCTGCAAATTCAACTTGCTTATCGGTTAAATTATCACCTTTATTTTCTGCCAATGACTGTGAAAACAGTAAAATACTATTCAATGGTGACCTGAGTTCGTGCGACATATTCGCTAAAAAGTCTGATTTATACTGACTGCTTATTGCCAATTTCTGCCGTGATGCTTCCAGTTGTTCATTGCTCTCTTCAATTCGGCATTGTTGTTGCTGTAAATATTCTGCTTTTTCTTCCAACTCTTCATTGCTGACTTTTAATTCTTCCTGCTGGGCTTCCAGTTCAATTCGAGTATCATTTAAAGCTTGAGTTTTTTGCGACAGGTTATTATTGGTCAACTGCAACTGTTCTTTTTGACTTTGAGCATCGGAGAGCAAAGCCGCAATTTTTATACGTGACCGAGTTGAATGAACGACTGCAGCAACCGTTTCAGAAATTCTTTCAAGTAATTCTGGGACTTTTTCATCAAACAATTTTAATGAAGCTAAAAGAATAACCGCTTGAGTTTCATTGTCGAAAACAAAAGGAAGCACCAACACATCTTTAGGTATGACTCGGTTAATTCCAGCATCAACAGTGAATGAGTCTTGTGATGGTTTTAACCTGGTTAACACTTTATTGACAGCCACTTGACCAATGAGACCTTCCCCCGACTGATAAGTAATGGCTAACTCAGATGGCATCGGCAAAGCGTAACTGGCATGTTGCGACAGCGTTTGATCAGTATCTTTCATAATATACAATGCACCCAATTGTGCACGTGAAATGGATGCCAGATAATTCATCACTTCCTGACACAACAGACTCATGCTTTTTTCACCCTGAAAATTTTGATGCAGTAAACTGACATTATCCTTTAACCAGAGTTCTTTATTCCGCTCTTGGGTGATGTTTTTTAAATTCAATGCCATTTTATTAAAAGCAGTCACGACTTCAGACAATTCATCATCTGACTGGACAGGAAGAGTCAGATCAAAAACACCTCTCCCGACTGCTTCTGCACCGTAGCGTAAATTAGCCAATGGTTTGATCACCTTCATGCCAAAATAATAAATAACCAATAGCATAAACAAAAATAATACGATACAAAAAACAGTCAATGTACGCTTTATCCAATTCAAAGTTTGTAACGCTTCATCCGCAGGTTGCTCAACAATTAACAAAGCATTGATAACATCAACGTATTGAGCAACAGCCAAAACATTAATATCATTCTCTGTGACATATTGCTGTGCCTGAAATTCTATATTGCCATTCAAATAAGATTTAACCAGAGGTGATTCCTGTATTTTTTTATCCGATAAAACAAGACTAACATCGGGATGAACAACATAACGCCTTTGCTTGTCAATGATGAAAATTTTAGCATTACCCTCTCTTTTCAATGTTCGCATCTGAGGCAATAATTGTTCCAAAGACATTTTCACAATCAAAACAGCAACCATTTTATTTTTTACAGGATCATACAATGGCAGTGAAAAATCCAATGTTTTTTGACCATTTGATGATACAGAAATACTTCCAATGGTTTTTTTCCCCTTGAGAGCATTGGACATTAAATGAATGCTAAAATCAGATTTTTTATAACCTTTTTTCACCGCTGACTTCATCCAGTTAACTACCACATCACCTTGAGCATTGAATATTGTCAACTGTATCGTTTCTGGCATTAATTTGTGGATCGATTGCAATGCCCACTCCTGTTCAGCCACATCCAAAGCATCAAGCTCTAATAAGTTGGTAGCCTGGACTATTTTTTCAATGGTATGATGAATGGTTGCATTGATATTATCAGTGGCGTGAACGGCTATTTCATGATTAGCACGTTGAATTTCATCAACCAATGTCTCTTCAATAAAGGTATTTGTAATGGTAAAATAAACCGACAGAGGCAAAACAGACAACACCAGTAAAGCAACAATAATTCTTGCGTAAAGAGTTTTTATTCGCTGAATAATCATGGCAAATACACGGCTATATCAACCACTGTATTGGCAATTCTCCATATGCGACGAGGTACTTTTAATCCAAGTCGATTAACCATCCAACGATTAATAATAAATTCCAACTCTTTGGGTGTTTCAACAGGAATATGTCGCGGAGACTCCCCCCCTAAAATTTTATTCACCAAACGAGAAGCCTGAAACCCCTCCTTATATCTGGAGCCTGCAAAAGAAATGGTTGCACCACGTTTAATCATTCCCATTCCATAACCAAAAACAGGTATTTCATGTTGAATCGAAAATGGCAAAATATGTGATTTTATAATGCGATTAACAGGAGCCGCTGGCGCTAATAAAATAATATCCGCATTGGCTTTAGAAACTGTTTTTAATCCAGCTATAATATTTGATTTATTTTCTACCGTTAAAACATTTAACTTAAAACCCAAACTCGACACCAATTGTTTGGCAATTTCAACCGACTTAACAGAAGGAATAATACTCGGCACTTTAAACATCAGCACGTGTTTGGCTTGAGGCATAATTTTGCGAATAAACCAAAGCCTTTTTTCAGTTAGCTCTGTATCATTGGTTTCTATGCCTGTCAGATTATTTTGTGAACGATTCATACTATGAACCAAACCTCTGTCAACAGACGATGAAACAGCCAAAAATACCACGGGAATATTTGTACCTTTAGATGCCTCAAACAATGCATCTGCTTCAACACCACCTGCGGCGATTGCCACACTGGGTTTACTTTTGATAATCTGCTGAGCTAAACCAGCCAATTGTTTGCGATTTCCCTTTGCATTACTGATTTCATAACGGGTAGACACCCCATAACTGGCCATACCATCTTTTAAGCCATTCAGCGAAGGCAAACGAAAATCACCCGCCATCAAAACCCCAAGTCTGTACTGATCTTGAGAAAACACCTGCATTGGGGAAAGCATGACAGAACTAAGTAACACAATAGTAAATAAACATTTCTTAAATTCAGACATTATTAACCAGCCTTATTAGACATGATGCCCTATTGGGCAAAGTAAAAAATGTAGTCAACACACCATAAACAAAATGAAGTATCATACTAATAAAGTATACTTTATAGCGTGGAACTTTCTACCTATTAAACTTCAATGAATACTTTTATTTAATTATTTTACTGCTAAACTTTATTTCATGGATGCAAAAAAAGAAAAAGAATTTAAAGACTTACTGTTACAATATTCTCAAGAACTTGCCAAAGAGAATCGTCAAAAGATTGATGAAAAAATTTGGTCTCTGTTCGGTGAAAAAAAAGCAGTTATGATCACTGACATGTCAGGTTTTACCGTATTAACCGAACGTTATGGCCCAGTCCATTACCTGTCGATGATCCGAAGAATGCAGATGACAACTGATCCTATCTTAAAAAGCCATCATGGCATGGTTGTTAAATTTGAAGCAGATAACTGTTTTGCTGTTTTTGACGAACCAAAACACGCAGTTCAAGCAGCCATTGCCTTAAACCTTGCATTTGATGCTGCCAACATTCTAACACCCGATGAACTGGACATTAAAATTTCATGCGGTATTGATTTTGGAGACATCTTGTTGATTGATGGTGATGATATGTTTGGTCAACCTGTTAATCTTGCCAGCAAATTAGGTGAAGATATTGCAGAAACAGGACAGATTCTAATCACTAAAAATGCAATGAGCATGGTTCCCAAAGAACTCGATATTAAATCAACACCCGTAAAACACGCTATTTCTAAAGTTGAAATTGAAGGGTTTGAAATTAATTATCGTTAATTGTTAACGACCCTTGGGCAAATAACAAACTATTTTAGAACCACAAACACGGCTACTCACTATCACCTGTGTTCATCAGTGGTTTTAAACTTTGCCTTTCAGGCACTTGGCATAATAATACCAACTACACCAATTTCTTGGTCTCTCTTGTCACCTTAGTTTTTGCAAAGGACTTCTTATCTAACTTCAACAATGTTTCCGACATACTCTTAACCTTTTCCCAAACATCATGATCCATTCTGACTTTATGGTTCATTGCACTCAGCACGGGAACCAGTGAATTTTCAACGGTACTGGACAACTGAGTCAATATTGTTTCGATACCAGGAACAGGTTGATTAACCACTTGTACATCCAGTTTTGCTTGAGACAGTTTTTCATTGAAACCTTGCATTTCAACCACCAAATTATCCAATGATTGATTTTGCCCTTGTTGGTTTTGTTGAGCTAACTGTAAACTACCACTGATTGATTGAGTGTGTTCAATTAAAAAACTCAGTTGATTAGCCGCTTTTGTCACAGGATCACTGTCATCTCCTCCCAAGCTTTTCAGTCGTTTATAATCGGCTTTAATTTGTTGCCAACGAGTCGATTCATCATCTGTTAAAGTGCCCCGCAACTCACCCAGTTTTAACAAATTTTCTTCAGCACCCGTGGTTAAAGTTTGGGCTTCACCGATATAATGATCTGAAATCAAGGACTGCAATTCAGCTTCATTCATTACTGCCACTATCTTTTCTGCCATTTTACTCATGTTTCGATAACTGCCTTGCAATTTAAAAGGAGGCTCTGTTCGATAGCGATCATCGGTTGCGGCTGAGGCAATATATTGCTGATTGACTTTCAATACAACTTGCTGAATGGCTGTAATTTTTTGTAAGACTGTTTTTATTTCATTAACTTCGGCTCCGCTATAATCATGAGATAAATCAGTGGTAGCCACTTCTTCACCATTCGCCATTTTAACAAACAAATAAACATCGTCCATATTACGAGTAGCCAGCGGTGCCAATACGGTATTGGCGGTCAGGCAATTTTCGATATAACTTAAAGCAAATACTTCTTCACTACCACTTAACATATCGCCTAAATTATAAATATCCGCTCGGTTTGCCAACATATCAGGAATGGTGAAAGCATCGCCTGATTCTGTATAAGGATTACCCGCCATAATGATGCAGAATTTTTTTCCTCGTAGATCATAGGTTTTGGCTTGACCTCGCCAGACACCTTCAATACGGCGTTGCGCATCACACAAAGAAATGAATTTTTGCAGAAATTCAGGATTGGTGTGTTGAATATCATCCAGATATAACATCACGTTATTACCCATTTCCAAACCCAAATTCAATTTTTCCAGCTCTTGTTTGGCTGTTGCATTCGGAGCATCCGCAGGGTCAATTGATGCCACATCATGACCAATGGCAGGACAGTTGATTTTCATAAAAATCAAACCCAAACGACTGGCGGTATATTCCATCAAGGTTGTTTTACCGTAACCTGGCGGTGAAATTAACAGCAACATTCCCATCAAATCAGTTCTTTTGGCATCACCCGAACTGCCCATCTGTTTGGCTAAATTACTACCCAGCATTTCCAGATAAACATCATTGATTAATTTATTACGCACAAATGAGGTTAATGGCTTTGGTTTGAACTCATGTAATCGTAAAGCATCCCTTTCTTCACCAAGTATTTGCTTACGCAGTTTCAGATATTGAAAATAACCTGCCGCACCTTCATTTTTATAACGTCTAAGTCGCTGCAAAAACTCATCAATATTACAGCTTAAACTGCGCTTTTTAATTTGTTGATGCTGCCCTAGCAAACCGTCAATCGAAACAAACGTATGAGCACTGTTGGTTTGACGATTAATTTTTTTAGCCGTTAATATCAGAGTAACGGCTTCTGCCAAAAAGTGATGATGAGATTTTTCCAGTTTTTTATGGTCTGAATATCCTCGCAACCAAGCCTCAACCAATTGATATTGTGAACTTAAATCACCATTCAATGCAGTTAATACCGCTTCAAAATGAGACGTTTTATTTTTCATTGATTGAAATTTTTGCAAACCATCAACCCACTGCATGGCAATCGAATTGGTGGTAAATAGAATGTCTTGATTTTGAATTTCGGCCAAAAGATAATCAGCTGACATCTCAGACTGTAATTGATCGCAGGACAATTTAGACTGCTGAGTAAATTGTTGAATGGCTTGAGACAATTCAGCCAAAATATCTTGTTTTGCCTGACTGTTTCCGCGAACCGAATCACCGAAAGTCTGCTGCACTTGTGACAGACTAACGGCTCGTAAATGCCACTGCTGTAATTGATGCTGATGTTGGCTAAAACACCAAAACAATACCGCCAAACTTCGTTCATAAGGGGGGTAGCGTAATAAACCCACAGTTTCACGCATTTTTAACAATTCTTTTAAAATGAGAAAAGCATCTGCATCATGCACCCCCTTCTCATAACCTTCATTATATTTAGGCGTTGCATAATCTTTGACCATTTTCATTAGATTGGCTTCTTCGATCAAACTATTATTCAGCTGTTGAATCGACAAATCATTGTCGCCATTTTCAGCATCAAACAAAATTGAAGCCGCTAAAAATTCACCACGATAGACATCATTGGTTTCAGACACTATATTTTGATTCCAATATTGCCTGGCATCCGTTAATCGCTGGTCATCTATTGCTGAAAAGAAATCAGTTCCCGTTAAATGCAATTGCAAGGAATCATCTCGTTGCAACAAAGTTAAGTCGAGTTCTTGCGTGGTCACACTGAAACGATGTTTACCCAATTTAATGGTATTGCCACCATCTTCAAAAATATCCTGTTTATCTCGAATGGCTCTCAATGCTTGGTCTTTGGAGGCTTTAAATTTGGCTTCTATATCATCCGCTCGGACATTGGCTTGAATGTCCCGCAAATTCTCAATCAACTCCTGAACTTTAAAGATCATGCTGTCGGTGGCAAAATAGGTATTTAATTCATCCACATCTTTGAATCGTTGCACCCGTTTATTGATGTTTTCAACAATACGTTGCGCTGAGCCAGCTAAATTATGAGATCGTCGATTGCGTTCATCAATCAGTGTTTGTTTTCTGGCTTCAAATGACTCGTATATTTCCTCTCTTTTGGCCATTAAATCCGATAAAAACTCATCAAAATCACTAAAATTTGCTTCTAATTCTTCTAATTGAACCAATAGTCGTGATAGTTGTTCATCACATTTTTCGGGAGTTTCAGTCATTCCCAAAGCATTGGTTACACTTTGAGAAAACAGTTGAAATTGTGCGGCAAACTCAGCAACGGCTTCACCTGATCGTAATTCTTTGTGTTTTAATTGTGCATTGGCTTTACTGCGGTTTAATTTTGAAAAAACTTGGGAAATAGATTCCAATATTTTTGTTCGAATGGTTGCATCATCAATTTTTAAACCACCAATCATTTCTGTGAGCAATTCAAGTCCTCCACCTGTTTCATTCAATTCTTCAGACAACGGTTCAAGTTCGGACACTTTAGTCACAACTTCTAATTGCTGGTCAACACTATTCAGACGCTGATGATAGGTTTCCAGTGCTTTATCATCTTGTAAAAAACGCACCGTTGATGCACTGATTTCATTATTCTTTTGTTCAATTTGTTGTTCTAACTGGCTCAGCGCATCCTCATCCATGTAGCGTAATTCTCTGAGACTGATTAAATGACCTTTTCTGGCACGTAATTTTTTTAATCCCTCAACAAATTGCTGAGCTTTATTCCAACTACCATGCTCAACCTCATCCAACAAACGCAATTGTTCAACTTCAGCTGATTTCAATGATTTTCTGGCTTGAGTACGAATACTTTCAACTTTTTCAAATTCATCCAAAACCAGTTCAGCCGTTTCAGCCACTGATTTTAAAGTCTGGTCGATAGCATTAAATTCAGCCTCATTAATCCAATAATAAGCATCAAAGATATTTTTACAGGTGTCTATTAATTCTTCATAGATAATCAGACTGGGTGATTGTTCCACTATAGATCGAGTAACACTGTAAAAATCGGATATGCCTCGGACCAATTCTGCATTACCAATGCGTCCCATTAAGGAATTATCTTGTGGCACATTACCCGCAAACTCATCACTCATAAAAGGTGTTTGCCAAATTTGCATGGGATGGATTCGTGTCGGTTCGTCGCTTTCCGCTTTAAAAATAACCAATCGACCGTCATCAAATAAGCTATAGCCATGACAATGAATCGGACTAAGCAACTCTTTGCGAATCATATTATAAGAAAATAAGGCGTAACGACCTTCTTCGGCTTCATAAAAAATATAAAAGACATCTTCACCATTCGGCGCACGAATGACTCGCTCTAGTTCAAGACCATGAATTTCTTCATCAAATTGTTTGGTTTCACCTGTTGTCAGATAATATCCACCAGGAAAAATAATACCATGATCCTCTGGAAGCTGAACACAACCTTGCCCTATTCCGTCTATTCGCTCTGCTTGCTGGGTACTTTTATTAAAGACAAGATAACGAAAATCATCTTCTCGATAAGGTTTAATTTGTAATAGAATCAAACGCCCAATTTCAGCAAATGAAATCTCAGCATCACTTAAAGACTGATGTTTATCATCAACAGCTTCACGAAAAACCCCCAAACCATCTTCGGTATTATTTTCAATTTTAATGGTTAAATAACCATTAATGGTTTCAACAAAAATTGTATCTAAAATATTCACATGAGGATGATTACCACTGACATGATTCTCTCGGCGAGTTTTAACCCATTCAAAATCATGAGAAGGAGGCTTTACTAAATCGTGTTCACCACGATTATCCAGGTAGTTAAATTCATTTTCGGTTGATTGCTCCCATCGAAAAGCCTTCATGTCTGAGAGTGTCTTACCAATTTGAAATGACATCAGCAATTGATTGTGACTAGCCCCCAAATGAATTAATTTGGCTTGTTTATAATAGTTATAGAGTTCATGAAAATCTTTATTGAATTGAGCATTGGCCAGAAAGCTCTCTTGATTGGATAATTCACCCAATTCAATACCATCCTCAGATTCTTTCATACCATATAAACTGAAAACATCAGCAATATTTGTTTCCGTTTTTAGTCCGATGAAAACATTGTATCCAAACAATAAATACTGACCGACATTGACAATATCTCTTGGTACACAATTATTTTCGGTACGAACTCTGGTTCGCCCAATAACTTCCATTTGTGTACTGCCAAAGGTTTCCAGTCTTAGACTATTTATATGTCTGGCTTTATTTTCCAGCTCTTTACCCAGCTCTGATAGACGTTTACGAATAATTTCATAAGCACCATCTTCTGCAACGCCTTGATCAATGTCATTGGTATTATTCATAAATTCAAGAGACTCCTGACTGTAAAAACACGAAAAAGTAATTCACTTTTTAAGGATTATAGAAGTACGTTGTATTAAATTTAAACAATCTTATGAGAATTATTAATTTTTAACACTAATGTGATAGGAAAATTATAATAATCAGCTACGCTTATCAATAAGTTTAAAACTAATCTGTATTTTGAAAACTATTAAACCTAAATAAATCAGCTGACTCTACGACAAGCGTCCAATGCACTGAATACTCTGGCTACGATTCAACTGATTTATTTAGGTTAAAAAAATGGTTATTTGCTGGAGACAATAAATGAATATAGCCAACGCTCTCGTTGTTGACGATTCTAAAACTGCACGTCTTACATTAAAGAGACAACTTGAAAAAAGATCCGTTGAAGTCGGATTGGCTGAATCTGGTGAAGATGCTATTGAATACTTAAAAAATAATTTACCTGAAGTTATTTTTATGGACATCATGATGCCTGGCATGGATGGTTTTGAAACCACTCAAGCCATCACATCTCAAGCCAGTCTTGCCCATATCCCAGTCATTATGTGTACCTCCAAGGATGATGAAAAATCCAGAAACAAGGCCAAAGAAGCGGGAGCCAAAGGTTTTGCAGTCAAGCCCATATCAGGTAATGAACTGGCTAAAGCTCTTGAATTGGCCAATGAAATTAAGAATACTGGTTCGAACACAGCAAAAGAAGCCGTTGTAGCAACACCGACTGAAAGCACACCAACACCCTCAACGACTCCTCCCTCTGCAACCACAGTTAATAATGCAGAAATCACCAAATTAGCCACAGACATTGCCAACAAAGTCGCTGAAGAAGTAGCCACTAAAAAGGCCAATGAAATTGCTTATAAAATTGCAGAAGATGCGGCCAGCGAAGCGGCAGGAAAAATTGCTTTTGAAACAGCTGAGCCTCAAGCCAGAACCATTGCAGAAAGAATAGCAACAGAAGTTGCAGAAGAAAAAGTCAGGTCCGTTATTGAAAAAGTTGCACAAGATGTAGCTGGTGAAAAGGTTAAAGAAATTATTGAAAAATCAGCTGAGTCAATTATTACCCAACTCATTGAAAAACAATCAAAATCCGCTGCCAATGATTTTGAAAGTAAATTACAGCAAGCCACTACCGACTATTTATCATCAAATAACACCACCAAAGAAATTGATCGACAAATTCAAAAAAGAGCAACATCTGCAGCCGCGATTGTTTCTAAAAAATTCGCAACAGAAATTGGAGACCATGCTGATGCAGTGGCAGAAAAAGCCATTAAATCCAGTGTTAGCGGTGTTAAAACATTTGGCATTATGCAGTTTTTACTGCTATTAGGCACGATTGGATT
This sequence comes from Methylococcales bacterium, assembly GCA_018671575.1. Taxonomy (GTDB): domain Bacteria; phylum Pseudomonadota; class Gammaproteobacteria; order JABHGC01; family JABHGC01; genus JABHHM01. The sequence continues at coordinate 13,273 of JABHHM010000404.1, forward strand.
TATTGCTTATAAAGAATTTATGTAAAAAAATATTCTATTCTACCACTAGCTTCATTGGTGGTAGAGAGCGCAACAGAACAGCACCATATCGATTATCCACCAAACGTCGGTCTAATATAGAAACCTGCCCCCAATCATTTTCTGATCGTAACAATCGACCAACCGCTTGCTTTAAACGGATACTGGCTTGCGGAACAGACACTTCCATAAAAGGATTTCGCCCACATTCTTCTAACCATTCGGCATAAGTCGCATCAATTGGTGTATTGGGCACTGAAAATGGAATTTTTACAATAATCACATGAGTACATAACTCACCAGGTAAATCGATACCCTCAGCAAAACTAGCAAGGCCAAACAATACACTGCCTTGTTTATTCGAAATTCTTTGATGATGTATTTCCAACATTTTTTGTTTGGAATAATCGCCTTGAATAATTAACTTCTTTTTCCATTCTTGATCCAGCTCTTCGACGACAGCATTCATCTGCTTCCAAGATGAAAACAACACCAACCCACCTTCATTTTCTGATAATAAATTGGGTATTAACTGTATGATCTCATCGGTATGCTGTAGAAATTGCTTAGGAATACTCCCCATCTTAGGTATCACCAATTTAGCTCGATTTTGATAATCAAAGGGTGATGATAATTGCATACAGGTTGTTTTAGTATGCTCAGTCAAACCTAACCGCTCCATCAAGTGATTGAAGCGGCCTCCTGACGATAGGGTTGCCGATGTCAATATGGATGCGGCACAGCGAGGCCAAAGCTGCTTATTAAGCTCTTCATCGACCGTAATCGGTGACGCTGAGACATAAAAGTCATCTTCTGCCACATTTATCCAGCGTGCAATAGGAGGCGTTCCTTCTTTAACTTGTGCAATCATCAATTGCCAGACATAACCTAAATTTTCTAATCTTTCTGTATAAAAACCCAAAGCTGGTTTTAAGTCAGAAGCAAGACTATCTTGAATTAAGGCATCTTCTAATGCGTTATCCAACACGTCTTTAATTCGGCTGATAATTTTAAGCAAATGTTCAATTTCTGGACCAAGTTGACGTCCAAAATTGGTAAGCTCCACTGGAATCATACCCTGACTAAAACGCCAGACAACTTGACTCATTTCACTGGCATTTTGCACATCCAACTCAGGCATACTGGCCAGATATAAATTCAATTGATTGAGTGTTTCTATGGCTGAAGCAATGGCTTCTGATGCTTTATCCTGTATTGTTTGGCTATTTTCTTTCATCAGAATATTGGTTGCATCTTCAATGGTTTTTGACAAGCTTTCCAGCCAAGTCACAACACCTTTGACACTCGCTGTCGCACTAAAATGAGACAATGCTTTATCAGGAATATGATGAGCTTCATCAAAAATATAAAGTGTATCTTCAGGAACGGATAATATTGCACCACCTCCCAACTGTAGATCAGCTAAAACCAAATCATGGTTGGCTACAATCACGTCCGCTTGATGTAAGTTTCCTCGGGCAATATAAAATGAACATTGATTGAAGTCTTTACAACGCCTCCCCAAACAACCATGAGAATTGGTGCTTATTTTATTCCATAAATCTTGTGAAACTTCTGCATTCCAGGAGTCTCGATCACCAGACCAACCATTAAAATAAGAATCAATCATTTCTGTTATGGTTGATTTTTCATCTTCTTCCGCCTGATTTTCCCAAAAAGATGCCTGGTTTGATGTTTGACCCAAACGTTTTAAGCGATTAGCACACACATAACGACGCCGACCTTTTGCCAGCTGATAGGTAATATTAATACCTGCATGTTTGGCGATCAGTGGTAAGTCTTTATTAACCAGCTGCTCTTGCAATGCCACGGACGCTGTTGAAACAACGAGATGTTTTTTTAGGGATCTGGCCATTGGAATAGCGGCCGTTAAATAAGCCATGGTTTTGCCAGTACCCGTTGGTGCCTCAATAATTGCTACAGGTCGAGTTTCATCTGTTTCCCTAACTTGTTTAAAGGTTCTTACAACCGCATTAATCATTTGTTTTTGTGATTCACGGTCTTTAAAATTTGGGATAGATGCTTTAATATTATTAAAAACATCCAAAATTTCCAGATTAATTGAGTCAGCCATAGTGTCTACGAATTTCAAGTAATTAAAACGTATCAGAAAAACAAGTTTTTTATTAACAAAAAGATATTAATTATTTATTTAAACCACAGTGAACGCAGATAGACACGGATCATTTCAATGATTACCTGTATTCGTTCGTGACTCTAAAATATTTTTTGCCTAAAAAGCATCATTTTTCAAATTGTATCATGATTAGATAAAATATATTGTTATACCCATGTTAAAAATTATCCAGATTACCATAGCAATCTATCTATTTATGTTGCTCCAAACAGCCATTTCATCCTCCACACCTAAACTACAAGATTTAAGCAATATTCTTCAATATAAACTACTAAAAAATGAACTTGAAGATAAACTATACCCCATTGGCTTTTCCAAAAAGGGACTTTTTGCTTATATTGAAATTGCTGCCGATGAAGCTGTGGGCTGTTATTTATGGTCATTTCACATCCTTAATTTAGTCAATGATAAAAACATCTATACACTTGACTGGAAACAGCAGGAAGAAGAATGCCTAGACTATAATTTTAAGCATTTAATTGAAAAATATGGTTCGAATATTCAACAAGCTTTAAATAAATATGCAATTGATGGCAGTAAAATTCAACTCGAATCATTTCCCTTTGACTACAATAATCACTTAATTAATGCGACCTTAGTTATTTCGCAAGGGGATAAGTTTCGTTCGAGCAGACCCAACTTTAACCCCACACCCAAAAAATCAGACTGGGCAATTGAAACAGTCTATCAAGTTGTAATACATAAAAGCATCACTCAACTAAAAACCATTGGTAAAATTATTGAAAAAAAAGACAATAGTCACTGCTTTATCTGCCAGTCAAATATTACTGGTTATATAAAAAGCCCTTACGAAAACAGAATCATTGTTATCATTGAACAACAAGCCCGTGGCTGGGAAGGTCCGCCAAATGTTTCAACATTCAAACTATTTGGAGCATCATTAACCGCAGGATTTAAAGCTGAGTTGAGTAGCTCGCCTGCTCAAATGAAACTTATCCCTTTGCGGGATAAAAAGGAAAAATAATGGATAGAAATACAATTGAAGGTATTGATTATGGCCCTCTAGCCAATCTGATTGGCTCATGGAAAGGTAATAAAGGCATTGATATTGCGCCAGACCCCGATGGAGAAGAAAACAATCCTTATTATGAAACCATTCTGTTCGAAGCCATTGGAGATGTCACCAATGCCGAATCACAGAATCTATCAGCTTTAAGGTATCATCAAATTGTTTATAGAAAATCCAATGACAAAGTTTTTCATAATGAAACAGGTTATTGGATGTGGGATTCGGAAAGAAACATTATCATGCAGTCTCTAACCATTCCGCGAGGTGTCTGTTTGTTAGCTGGAGGTACAGCCTCATCTAATGACAATGAAACAACGATTAATGTACAAGCAGCACTGGATAATAAAGAGTGGAATATTATTCAATCCCCTTTTATGACTGATAATGCCAAAACCACCTCATTTAAGCATCATATTTCTGTCAAAGGAGATCAATTGGAGTATTCAGAAACAACCATGGTAGATATTTTTGGGAAAAACTTTGAACATACTGACGATAATACTTTAATTCGTCTTCAAGATTAAAGCTGATTCAAAATTGTAAAGGTTATTTTTGAATCGTCTAACTCATTTTAACAAATCATAAATCAATTCAGGAATAGGTCTGAGTTGTTTGTCTTTATCCATGCAGACCATCTGTATATCGCCTGTTACCGCAGGCTTTACTGCATTTTCTCGCCAGACTTCCTGACGCCAATGAGTCATAAATTTTCCATCTATTTTATAATGCGTCTTTATGTCTACAATATCTGCAAACACCACACCATCAAAAAAGCCCATCTCTGCTTTGTAAACAGCAAAACCCAAACCATGCTCATCCCATAACGTTGACAAAGTGTGGCTGCCGATAACATGTTCACGAGCACGTTCAAAGTATTTCAAAAAATTTGGATGGTAGACAACGCCAGAATGGTCAGTATCTTCATAATATATTTGTACAGAAAAATGATAAACTTTACTGTTCATATCAACCTTTAGTCGCTTTTAACAATCGACTCAAGTCATTGATAATACCTTCCGCCTTATCCGTTGGCTTATAATGCATCATGACATTATAAAAAGGATCTATGATATAAATATGATTGGTTCGATCTTTATTTATTGGATCAACAGCAGAAAGTAACTTCTCAATCGATTGCTTATTCTCTGTTACAACATACATTTTAGTATATTTAACAATCTTTTCTTTGAATTTTTCTAAATCACTGGTTTCATTCAACACAACCAGTCGATTAACAAAATCACGATCATCGGCCATTGCCAAACGTATTTGACGAAGATGAAAAATATTTTTTTCACAGATTTTATCGCATATTGAATTGGTAACCAATAACAATGTCCACTTCTCATCTAAATTTTTGCTGATACGAAACTCATCCCCATTAATTTGAGAAAATTTTAATTCAGTCGGAAGTGCTCGAACAGGCTGAATAAGTTCACCATGATTACCAGCCGTACTAAGTTTAGCCAAGAGACCTGGATTCAAAATAAAAATAGTAGAAGCCAAAAATGGAATACCAAAAATCAAAATCAACATGATTAAAGGCAAATAATTTTTCTTTGTTTCACTGCTCATCTTTTTCTCTTCTATAGGATAAATAGGTGTAAATAATAATACTAAAAAAAGCAAAGGCAAACCATTGAATGGCATAGCCTAAATGCATCCCTTTATTGTTATTAAATTTAATTTCTTTTCGTTTAAAACCAAAATCATCATCGGGTGATTGCATGATAATTAAGGGCAACAGTGTATAACCCAATTTTTCTTGAAGTTGTTCAATATTGATAAAAAGCTGCAATTTACCTGTCTGTTCTTGATCTAGCTTAATAGGAGGAACAGATGGACGTTTTAATTTACCATGAACAATAACATCATTACTATTTATAGATATTTTAGGCAACACACGCCTATCTTTTCCTTGATAAACCCAACCTTGATCAATCAATACATATTGATTTGTAGCCTTTAATTTCATTGGCACAATAATGTGATAACCTGGCCTCCCCTTGTTAAGCTTATTATCCAGAAAGAAAAAGTCTTGATGTAGTAAGACGCCTTCAGCCACAACATTTCTAAATGCCATTTGTTCATCAAGTGTTTGATTGGCTAAATTTAAATTTATGGTTTCTAACAAATTTCTATTTTGAATACTATCTGCAATAAATTGCTTTTCATCCGCTCGATCTAATTGCCAAAAACCAAGAGAAACAAAAAGAGTTATAGCGATGCTAACGAGGATTGTTAAAACAAAACTGAACTTAAAACGTTTTAACATATAAATAAATCTATTTTAATGCGCTGGTTGCGTCGGTGAATTGGATAATTCCATTACAGCTCTTGGAGTCATATCACGAGTTTTTAATTGCCCAGTATAAAACCCAACCACAATAACAGTTATTAATAAGATAGATAGAGAAACCCTGACTGTCAGCGCCTTAATTAGACGTTCTTGATCATCAGTATCATTCGCCAGAAAAAATACACCACTAGCAAGACTCAATAAAATAAGGCCTAAAATCACAAAAATTAAAATTTTAAAAATCACAGAGTTCTCCATATAAAAAAAGCACAATTAGGGTAATTGTGCTTTTAAAACAATATTTCTATATTTTCAATATTTAGGCAACTCGCAACAAATAAACTACCCATCTTACTTGCCCTTTTGTCCGTCTTTTTTGCTACAAAAATAGTTATGTAGAGCGACTACATGCCTATTTTTGTAGCAAAAAAGACAAACAAAATTTCTGCGCAATATGGGTAGTTTATTTATTGCGTGTTACCTTACATGATATAAACAAGAATAAATAAACCTAACCAAACAACATCAACAAAGTGCCAGTACCATGCCACACCTTCAAAAGCAAAGTGTTTTTTCGGTGTAAAATGACCTTTCTGACAACGAATAGAAATGATAATTAACATGATAGTTCCCAACGTTACGTGGAAACCATGAAACCCTGTTAACATATAAAAAGTTGAACCATAAACACCACTGGTCAATTTTAAATTCATTTCCGAATATGCATGGCCATATTCATAAGCTTGAAAACCCAAGAATAACACACCCAATGCAACTGTTGCCCACATCCATTTGACCAATGATGCATTATTTTCTTTTTTCAAAGCCCAATGTGCAAAAGTAATGGTGACACCACTTGTTAATAAGATAATAGTATTAATCAATGGAATACCATTCCATCCCATGGGTGTAAAATCACCACCCATATTTCCAGGCCCATTATTTGGCCACACACCAGAAAATCCTGAGTACAAGCCAGAAGTAGAGGAAAGATAACCTGTTCCTCCTAACCAATCCATTGCAACTTCTCTCAGATAAAACAATGAACCAAAAAAGGAGACAAAAAAGAAAACTTCAGAGAGAATAAACCACATCATGCCTTGACGAAATGAGCGATCAACTTTTTCATTGTAATGACCTGACATACTTTCTTCTATGACTGATTTAAACCAGCTATAAAATAAAAAAATCAGTAATGCCAAGCCCGTTAATGAAATCAGTGGGCCGACACCAAAACTGTGAATAGTCAATGTCGCCCCCATTAAAAAGGTTAAGACACCTGCTGATGCAATTATTGGCCATCGACTGGGCTCTGGCAAATAATACTCTTCATTTGAAGACATTTTTAATACTCCTATACGATAATTAATTTATGGTTGCTGCATATTTTTCAGCAGATTCTTTATTTTTATTCATAAATGTATATGAAAGAGTTAAAGCATTGATATTCTTAGGCATTTTATCATCTACTAAAAAACTCAAAGGCATTTCTTTAGTTTCGCCAGCTTCTAGCATCTGTTCTGAAAAACAAAAACATTCAGTTTTATTAAAATAGCTACCCGCTTGCCATGGAGATACAGCAGGTATTGCCTGACCATGTATCTTTTCATTAACAAGATTTTTTGCCAAATATTTTACAGTATAAACTTTACCAGTATAAACTTTAATTTCTTTGGTCACAGGATAAAACTCCCAAGGCAACCCTGAATGAACAGTCGAATCAAACTTGATGGTTATCATTCTATTCTTATTAACCGATTCAATAGCATTTTGACGTTGCGTAAATTCAACAGCTTTATAACCAGTTACTTTACAAAAAAGATTGTAAAGAGGAACCAATGCGAAAGCAAAACCAAACATCAAAACAACAATGCTAAAAAGAATTATAATCGTTCTTTTTTTATTCTTATCTGAATCTAAATCCTGAGTCATAATTATTTATCTCGGAATTTCAAAACCAGTCCAGAATGTAATCGAATTAACCATTAGTACAAAAACAACAACACCAAGAATTATTGCAATGATTTTGTTATTTTTTTTCTGCTTCTCTGTTACTTCTTCATATTTCATATTTTCTACCTAAGAGATGAACACGACACAACTTTCCATTTTTGCTTCTATCTTCATGCCTTCTTCAGATGATCCTCAATCATAAATACTTAGAATAAAGCAACTATGCCAACACCTTTATTTAATCAGATCATCTATATCTAACATAAAACTAAAATCAGAACAGAAATAATTTTTCGCCCATCCCTAAAAGTTTAATATAAACCGACTATTGAGAAAAAACTCAATAGTCGGAAAAACTTATTACGATACAGTTGGTGCTTTAGCCCAACTATGGTGAGGAGCAGGTGAAGGCAAATCCCATTCCAAACTATTAGCACCTTCCCATGGTTTGTCGGGCGCTTTCTCTCCACCTCTGATGGTTTTAATCACGATATATAATAAGATCAAATGACTTAAACCAAAGATGAAAGCTCCAATTGAAGATACAAAATTAAATTCAGCAAACACTGAACTGTAGTCAACAATACGTCTTGGCATTCCTGCTAGTCCAAGAAAATGCTGTGGGAAAAATGTAATATTAAAACCAATAACATTGGTCCAGAAAAACAGCTTTCCTAGCTTTTCATCATACATATGTCCAGTCCATTTCGGCAACCAATAAAAAACACCTGCAAATAGCGCAAACACCGAACCAGGCACTAAGGCATAATGAAAATGAGCCACTACAAACATTGAATCATGATATTGCATATCTCCTGGTATTACGGCCAACATAACGCCTGTTGTACCAGCGAAACTAAACATTAAAACAATACCTATTGCAAATAACATGGGCGTTTCAAATGTCATTGAACTTCTCCACATGGTGGCAATAAAGTTCAATAAGATTAAACCGACTGGAATTGAAATCAAAATAGTCCCTATCATAAAGTAGGTAACAACACCAAGTGACATACCAACCGTATACTGGTGGTGAGCCCATACAACCAAACCAATAAGCATTAAAAATATCATAGCACCAACCATCGAATTATAACCAAATAATGGCTTACGACAGAATGTTGGAATAACCATAGACATTACGCCAATTGATGGCAGCAATAAAACATAAACTTCAGGATGA
>JABHHM010000345.1 GCA_018671575.1 Methylococcales bacterium
CATGACATAATCCGTACTTTGAATTAATGCCTGCATATAAAGCAAACCGCCATGTGGTCGGTTAATCTCTGCCACCTCATAAATATATTCAAAAATATCATCGGCATGTTCCTTATCAATAACAACCGTCAACATTTCTTTTTCACTTTGTTCACCAACACCACGATATTTCACGGGAGTTAACTTACCCATGCCACGTGCATAATTAAAATTTGCAGTGGTTAAAGATTTTTCTTGCTTCAGCATTTTTATGACCTGCAAAGAAGCACCTTTAGGTAAAACAGCCGTAATTAATTTGGTTTCTCTAAACTGTTTCATTCGACTAATCCACCAATTTTTCAATCATTTCTTCTGGAACATAGGTTGCCGCTTTTTCTAATTGTGAAACATACATAAACCCCATGCCTGGTGTATCCATCCGACCAGCCACATACATTTTCTCAAAAATTCTATCAATCTGATCATTGGCAACCATAATCGTAATCACTTCTTTTTCGGCTTCGATGGTCAAGCCAAGAATTCCCAGACGTTCTCGCACGCCAGTACCACGACCATAATAAATGGTCGCTCCTTGCGCGCCTGCTTCTTGTGCTGACTTGACAACTTCATCCGCCAAACCTTTTTGCACCACACACGTAATCAATGATGCATTAGTTAGAATAATCATTTCTTTTTGCGGCATATTATAACCTCGTTAACACCATGAACAGATACCCTGACGGGAAAAATACTTGGGAATTAGGAATATTCTATATTCAAGCCAATTCTTCTTCTAATTCTGGCTCTAATTTTTTACGTTTACGACGAACTTTCATGTCAATCCATAAACCAGTAGCTTGCACCGCAATAATCGGCCCAATGGATGCCATTGAAAGAATGCCAAAACCTTCGATTGCATCAGCTGCATTTGCAAATCCCAGCCCCATTGAAAGCACCAACGGCACAGTTACAGGCCCCGTGGTGACACCTGCACTATCCCAGGCAATATTGACAAATTCTTCAGATGAATAATAGGTCAACACAATAGCGACAAGATAAAGAGATATCAACAGATAGGCTATTTGTATATTGAAAACTATTTTTGCTACACCGAGAGCAATACCACAAGCGACACCAATTGACACTGCATACATCAATGTTTTTTTCTTAAAGGATCCATTCGTTAGTTGCTCTACGGTAGTTCCCAAAGCATTTAAAGCAGGTTCAGCCAACGTTGCGCCAAGCCCAAGTACCCAAGCAAAAAACAGCGCAATTAAAATTCCAAGTGAAAACACATAAAGTGGTGAACCATCCACACTACCAACCTGAGAAAAGGCCGCAGGAATAAATCCTCCCGACTGGTTACCTAATTTATTAAGACCATAAGTTAAACCCAGCGAAAAGATAATCATGCCAATCACCGTCAGCGTAATGCCGTAACTAATAATGCCCGCATTATGAATTTTTTCTCGTAAAACAAGTATCATCACAATAACCAAAAATATGACCAGCGGTACAATCGCTCGTATACCACCGACAATTTCAGTATAAGGTGTCATTTCATACCAGGCAACAACCTCTGTACTTCCTGCGCTAGCGGCAACGATAATGGCTTCTGCCGTGGTGACATTAAATACATATATTGCCAATAACTCCACACCAATAATGGGAAACAAAGAAGCGAGAGTAACGATACCAAAACCCGATAAGGAAGAACTCCCCTTACCTGCTGATGACGCAATCCCAATACCCAATGCAAGAACCAGTGGCACGGTGACAGGCCCTGTGGTCACCGCACCACAATCCCATGCTAGACCTAACATTTTAGATAACTCATCATTCTGTTGGATGTATAATGTCAATAATAAGGCAGGCGTTAAGGTGGCGAAGATAAAGGGCTTCAAGCTCCAACCATATAACAGGCGTACTGTTCCTAAAACAGCTGCAGCACCGACACCGACACCAACCACCAGAACCAGTTGTTCAGACCAGTCATTGAGCAAGCTATATAAATAAGGTGCTGCTTCTACTTTTACCACTTGACCAGCCGCTTTTAATGCCCCAATAGCTGGTTCAGCAAAAGTGACACCGATACCCAATAGAAATGCAATAATAAGTACCACGGGTAAAGAAGATTTTGCGGGTAAGGTTGTTCCCAGTGAAGAACCAAAGGGCATCAAACCTATTTTTAAGCCTTCCATAAAAAGCATCAGACCAACAATTACCGCAAACAAACCTGCAATGATAATTGACGTATCATTGACACTTTGCCTAAGAATAATCAGCTGAAACAACATCAGATAAACAGCCAGTGGCACTACAGCTTTGGCTTGCTCCATTACTCGACTACTTATATAAGGCTGTAACAGCCGATAAACATCAATAGACCTAACTTTGATGTTACTGGCACGCACTGATAATTCATTGCCTTCAGCATCACGCTCGACTTTAGGAATCAAATCATTGTATGAAATAATATCGTAGTGCGCCGCAGCTTCTTTGAGGTATTTACCAAAACGGATTTCTGTAGCCAACGATCGATTCTCCTTGTGAGACTTTTGCCATTACATGTTTACTCAAATCAAAATAGTTTTCATTGATCTGGGTCAGAAAATTAACATTAAAACATAATGCCTTTTGCCGTAAAACTATGAAACCCCATCATAATTTCTAAAACTGAGAAATAAAATCCCACAGTTTTTGTTGTGAATCAAATTCACGACTGACACGAAATTTTTTTGTGAAATCAGTTATTCCTTTAGGGTGATTCTTTTTATGCCAGCGATGTCCAGCCATCCTGGCTTCAAGGTATCTGACAGGATATTTACAACCACTTGATTGAATTTCAACATAACTGGTTTGTTCTTTTCTGCGCCAGGTTCTAGGCACTTTCTTTACTTGGTCAATTACGACCGCATTTTGACTATTTTTTAACCACTGCGCAGCAGTTTTTTCATGACAACGATTGTTTTTTGACCAAAAAGACAGGCTTGCAAAAATAGGGATTCCAATTGCTGCACTCGAATGACTACCCGCCCGACCCATTTCACCTTCTGTTTTATACGGCATGGTTTTATCTTGGTCACCAAAAATCATCATAACAGGTTTTGCTGGCAGTGATTTTGAGGCGCATTCCTGAACCAGCATTTCTTTACTCATCGTGGCAACCACAGTTCCAATAGCCTTAAATAAATTAGGAGCCTTACATGCACTGTACAGGGCAAAAACACCCCCATTTGAAATGCCAATGCCATAAACACGCTGTTGATCATATTGAATATTTTTTTGTTTTAAATCCTGCATAATTTCTTTAACAAAAGCAATGTCATCAACATGATCATAATGCCATTTAAAAGTTTCTCGGCCATCACTCCAATGAGGTTTATTCTGGTGATCAGGTAATCCTTGTGGAAAGACTGTGATGAATTTTTCTTTACTACCCAGTTTAACCAAACCACTGTATTTAATCATTGCAGAGGCCTTGTCACCGCCACTGCCATGAAATGCAAACACCAGTGGCGCATTTTGAGACAATATTTTTGGAACATGTAAATAATAATCTCGCCCAACCACTTTATTGGCTGAATTTTTCTGACCATTATTGAGATGGTGACAAGGCAAGACTGTTTTATTTTTACTTGGACAGGCCAATAAATTGGGACTTAAAACACTCAACATCAAAGCCGTTATTGCGATCATAAAATAGTTTTTGTAGCATTTTGAGTACATTGTATAACCTTATTAATTAGATGGCATAACACACCCTGACGGGATAATTTTTAAATGCTCGACGATTTGCCTATATTTTTAAAATATGAAACACGTGATAACAATAAAGAAAAAGCTTCGGTCTCTATAATCATTATTAAAAAACTTTATTTTTCCGATACTTGAATCGTCTCTATAATAATGGCTCTAAATATTTAAACCCTGTTTTGACCATCACTTTGTGGCCCTTTGCATTTGGG
>JABHHM010000279.1 GCA_018671575.1 Methylococcales bacterium
GTAGTTTATTTATTGCGCGTTACCTTAAGGTTTAGGTCTAAAATAATTACCTTTCTTTTACAATCTTTCAAGCTTGTTTCTAACAATATCTACTTTGTTCTGATCACCGATGGCTTGATTGACAATCAAGGCGCGATTAAAATATTTTTTTGCCAGAGAGTTTTGTCCTGATTGGCTGTATGTTTCGGCGATTAAATATAAACAATTTGAAATACCAATAAAGTTATCAGTTTGTTTATACAGCTTTAATGCTTTTTCGATAATACTCACATTATGATGAAATTTTCCATATTCCAATGTGACAAAAGCGTAATCATCTCGATGATGGGTTATTTGTTTTTCATTATTAATTAATGCATAAGCCTGTTCAGTTTGTTTAAGGTAGATAAGGCTAACGGCTTTTTGAATGGGTGTTTTTGCACTGTTGAGTGCTTTTGTGTAATCACCTTGTTGTTGAGTGATTTTCCCTCTGAGTATCCAGGCATCGTATAATTCATCTGTCTCACCCGTTTCTTTGTTTAGTTGTAGTGCCTGATTAATATGGAATCGGGCAAGTTTGGGTTTGTTTTTTAACCAATACAATTTAGCAAGACTGATTTTTATTCTCATTTGTCCTTTTAAGTCATCAATCAATGAGAAAATTTTCAAACTTTGCAGTAGATGTCCAATGGCAATATCGTATTGACGTTTTTGGCTGGAAGAATGGCCTTGTTTTTCTAATTTTAGGGCTTTTTCTGTGAAAGGTGTGGAAGATGAGGTGACAGAAACAGAGCTACAAGAAATCAAAAAACACACAGACAGTAGTATAAACCAGTGTTTTTTGACGATCATTGGGTTAAATATTTTGAGTGGCATGTAAAACTTCGTCAACATGTTCTTTGACTTTTACTTTGCGCCATTCATGACGTAAAATGCCTTTTTTATCAATTAAAAAAGTGCTTCTTTCAATGCCTCTAGATTCTCTGCCATATATTTTTTTCATTTTCATGACATCAAATAAGTTGCAAATGGTTTCGTCTTTATCTGAGAGTAAATCAAAGGCAAAGACTTGTTTTTTCTTGAAATTTTCATGGGCTTTGATGCCGTCACGAGAAATTCCAAAAATAATAGTATCTAATTCTTGAAATGACATGAAATGAGCGCTGAAATCTTTGCCTTCCTGGGTGCATCCTGGAGTGCTGTCTTTTGGGTAAAAATACAAAATGACATTTGAACCACGATAATCAGATAATTTGATGGTTTTGTCACCTGTAGCAAGGCAACTGAAGTCAGGTACTTCCTGATTTATTAATATTTCTGTCATGATATGATAAGTCCTTATCTTCTAGGGTCAATATTCGCATCCAGATTTAGGTCGTCACAAAATTCCATGAATTCATCTCGTAAAGTGGATATTTGAGTGGTCGTAGGGATTTCTACACTCATTTGGACCGTAAACATGGGGGTGCCTGTATGGGCGGCAGCATAACTATTGGTACTGAGTTCTTCTATATTAATTTGTCTGCAAGAAAAGAAATTGGCTAAATGATGTACAATGCCAGGATTATCCAAGGAGACGACTTCAATGCTATACGGTAAGTATTGTGATTTTGACGATCTTTCTTCTGTTCTTTTGGCAGTGATGGTTAGTTGGAATGACTCTGCAAGTTTAGGTAAGCTGTCTTCAATTTGTGCGATGTTATTCCATTGTCCGCTGACCATGAATATGATGGCAAATTCACCACCTAATACAGTCATACGGCTATCAACAATATTGCCGTCATATTTTAAAATGGCATGAGTTAAATCATTAACAATGCCTGGCTTGTCTTTGCCAAGAGCACTGATGACAAGTAAATTATTTTTAGTGTGTGGTCGGTTCATGATTTTTGTATTGAGAGATTGATGAAATAGTGTTGTTATTGCTAAGTTGAATATACACTAGATAATAAAAATAATGTAGAATACTTTAAAATTTTTGTGTGCAACAAAATTTGACTGATTTATTTCAAGAATAAATGGAGTATTAGAATGATGTTTCAAGGTAGTATGGTGGCACTGGTTACTCCAATGTTGTCAAATGGTGATGTAGATAATGAAAGTTTGGAGCATTTGATAGAATTTCATATTGACAATAAAACAGATGCATTTGTAATTGCTGGTACCACAGGTGAATCGGCTACACTCACAGAAAAAGAGCATTGTGATTTAATTAAAACAGCGGTAACGATTGTCAATAAGCGTGTGCCTGTCATTGCTGGAACGGGAGCCAATTCCACTCATGAAGCCATTACCTTGACACGATGTGCAATGTTAGCAGGTGCCGATGCCTGTTTGCTGGTAACTCCCTACTATAATAAACCGACTCAGGAAGGTTTGTTTTTACATCACCGTGAAGTTGCCAGTGCGGTAAATATCCCACAAATTTTGTACAATGTTCCTGGTAGAACGGCTTGCGATATGTTACCCGCCACTGTCGGTCGGTTGTCAAAAGTACCGAATATTATAGGCATCAAAGAAGCAACGGGTGAAATTGACAGAGTTGGACAAATTCATGAACTTTGTGGAACAGATTTTGACATATACAGTGGTGACGATGAAACATCCGTGGAATTAATTTTAGCGGGGGCCAAAGGTTCTATCTCTGTGACGGCAAATATTGAACCCCTAGCAGTACATGAAATGATTACCGCTGCATTAAATAATGATCGTGAGAAAGCCTTCATTATTAATGAAAAGCTGATACCATTGCACCAAAAGTTATTTGTTGAGTCCAATCCAATTCCTGTCAAGTGGGCAGTGATTGAAATGGGGTTAATTAAGCAAGGTATACGGTTGCCAATGACTAACCTATCTGAAGAATTTCATGATATTGTTAGAAATGCAATGAATAGTGCTCGTATCTAAGGGGATATGTAATAAATAAACGCCCAACTTACCTGTCTTTTTGTCCGCTTTCTTTGTTGCAAAAGTAGTTGTGTAGTTCGACTATACGCCTATTTTTGCGTCTCAAAGGTGAACAAAAATCCTGTGTAATTTGGAATTTATTTATTGTATGTACCCTAATATTATAATTAGGATCCACATTAATGTTAAATAAATATAATAATTCACCATTTTCATTACCGTATTGGCTTGCTGGGATGTTAATTCTATTGGCATTATCAGGTTGTGGTGCAGAGCCAAAAAAAGATGAAGTTGGGTTTTTTTCTGATAAAAGAATCTTATATAAAAGCAGTAACGTCATCGGAGGTTTGGAAGTCCCGCCTGAACTTGATTCAAACGCAATCAGAGATTTATTGCCAATACCTGAATATTCTTTGTCACGAGTGACCAGTTATTCTGGTTATCTACAAGGTGGTAAAAAGAATAATCGATTGTCAAAAACCGTATTGCCTGATTTTGAATTAATGAGTATCAAAAGTTACAACAATAAATACTGGTTAGTGATTCAAGGTGATGTTGAAAAATTATGGGAAAAAATTAAAAAATTCTGGGAAAAGCAAGGTTTTGATATTGCAAAAGAAGAATCAGCCATAGGCTTGATTGAAACCAATTGGTTAGAGAATAAACACCAGAAAGAAGATGATTTTATCAGAAATACATTGAGAAAAACATTGAGGTTTTTAGATTCTTCAAATATCAAAGATAAATATCGAAGTCGATTGGAAGTGATCAAAAGGGATGATCAATCTAATGTAACTGCAATATATATTACTCATCGAAGCACTCAGGAAAGAGGGCAGCAAAGTGCTGTTTTTGGTGTTGAAAATACGTCATGGATAGAGACAACTTCTGACCCTGAGCTGGAAATTGAAATGTTGTATCGTCTGATGGTTTTTATAGGTGGTGATGCACAAGATATTAAGAAAAAATTCAGCGATAAATATTATTCTACTGAGAAGAATGATAAGAATAATGAACTCATTGAAGAGGGTAATGAGCTTTATCTTAATGTGAAGGAGTCTTTTTACCGAAGTTGGCGTTTCACGGGTATTGCACTCGATAGAATTGGTGTGAAAATTGATGATAGAGATCGAAAATTGGGTGTTTATTATATTAATTACAAGCCTGAAAAACCCAAAAAAGAAAAGACATTGTCTGGACTATTTAGCTTTGGAGATGATGATAAAAAATTTGAAGAAGCATCTTATTTAATTAACATAAAACGAGATGATGATAAGACTCGAATTTCTGTGTTGGATAAGTCGGGTAAATTATTGAATAATGAAGTGGCTAAGTTGTTGTTGAAGGATATTCAGAAAGAGTTGTAAGGGAAGTTGTTTCATGCTTATTTCTAAGGTGTTTCTAGTAAATCAACTTGATATTGTGAGATTTTTTGATCGTTGGTAATAAATACAAGTTTTTCGATAATTGATTGAGCAATTAACAGACGGTCAAATGGATCTTTATGAAAATGAGGTAATTCGCCAGCAAGCTTAGCGTGGTCAAAATTAATATTGAGTGGAGTGAAGCGCTTGTATTTAATTTCCTCTGTTAAGTTGTCTGGTACGTTCAGTTTTCCCATTGCTTTTTTTATGCTAATTTCCCAGGCTGAAACAGCACTGACAAAAATCATATTTTTTCCATCCGTAATTACTTCACGAAAAGCATCTGATAGTTTTGGGTTATTTTCCAGTGACCAGATCAGTATGTGGGTATCAAGCAGGAAATTCATTGTTTGTCAGGAAAAATAGCTGATTGATAAAAAATATTATTTATTTGCTCGCTTTGCTCGTTAAAGTCATCTGATATTTCAACTTTTCCTTCCCAGCTACCACCGAGTTGTCGTGGCGAAGTATCTTCTTTAAATGCCGATAAAATAGCAATGGGTTTACCTGCTTTGCCAATAATAATTGATTCATTTGTTTCCTGAACTGTCTTGATTAAATGCGATAGACTTGCTTTTGCATCTGAAATGTTTGTAATATACATTGGTTAATCCTTGTTTCAACCTAAAAAAATGGTTATATTTCCAATATAGTCTGGTCTGGTCTGGTTGTCAATCGTGGTGTTTTCACGGACAAAAAAAAAGCCTCCGAACTGGAGGCTTTTTTTATTTGATTAACAACTATCAATTAGCTGCTTTTTTCAACACCTCTTCAATGGCATCAGGTGCATCAGCAATGCTCATGAACTGTTTCATGGTTAAGTCAGGAAAGCTTAAGGCAATTCTGAATTTACCATTCATGGTATAAACTTTGCCACCTCTAACCAGTATGTCATAAGGTAAATGGGCTGAGTGTTTTGTCGATGTGGAATCAATTGAACCCATGACTGTTTTATCAGCGCCTTTGCCAGATTTAATACCGACACCAAAGACGGTTTCTTTACCGAGGTCTATTTTATAAACCAAGGTTGTGCCACCTTTGTTGGCTTTAAGGTTTGCTGTTACCTTGCTGACAGCAGCACTTTGACTGCCATGAGAGGCTAGTTTAATCTGGTCATCAAAGTAAGGCATACCAAACATATAGTGCCAATCACGTAAACCCTTTGCTTTGATTCCTTTTTTAGAACCAAAGGTCTTTTCTTTACCCAATGCTTTGCCAATGCTACTTGCTGTGGAAGCTATATTGCCCTTCATTCGATAAATGTTATTGCTGTAATAGGGGTTGGTGTAAGCGACTTGAACTCTTTCGCCTGCTTTAGTTACAGAGACTCGAATCATTGCTCCATAGCCACCATATTCTGTCTTTTTAGCAATGGATTTTAATGTGCTGTTGGTGACTGCAATAATATGAGTGTTAGAAAATGGAGAGTAATCACCCGCAATACTGAAACCTTCTTTCTTTAGGCGACTTTTGGCTGCTTTTACGATACTGATAATATCTCCAGTGGTTTCAATACCGAGTACATAAGGTTTTAATTTGCCACTGTTTAAATTGGCTGAACCTTTGCCTGGCACTCCACCCCAAGGATCAAAAGCACTTTCTTTTTTCTTCAAAGAAATTTTGATATTTGAGTTTTTAGTCAAAGACACGACTTGTGTTTCAGACTCATAACCTGATGCTGATATTTTAACGCTATATTTCCCAGCATTTAACATGATGCCTGGGCGGTAAGATTTTTTAGTATCAATCATTTGCACTGTGGCATTGGCAGGATTGGTGCTGATGTTTAAGCTATATTTTGTTGGTGCGGATGCTTTAGGGGTGACCGAGGCTGTTACAATTGGAGTCGATGCAATAGGTGCTGAAACGATAGGAGCCATAGTGGTTTCAATTTCAATTTCAGTTTCGTCTTCTATATCATCTTCTTTGATTTCGGCAGGAGCTGGCTGGTAACGAGGTTGATTGGCTGTTTGTGCCAATGCTTTAGATAGTCTGGTTACTGCTTCGTTGTCTTCATGGATAAAACGTGCTTTATCTAAATAATACCAGGCTGTTGAACGACGACCTTCACTCAATGCTCGTTCACCCCAGGAAATATAAGTTCTAACAATAGTGTCTATGCCTTTATTGGCTTCTTCGTTACTGGCGTCCACTTCAAGTACGCTACGGAATCTTTCAAGGGCGCTGTTACCAACAGGTGTTGTTAAACGATTGGCTTCCAAATCATTTCGTGCCATTTTTAACCAGTTTTCAACTTTTGACTTTTCGGGTTTCATGGTGTTGTTGGCAGTGACTGATACTTCACCTAATTTGGATGATAAAACACCGTATAGTTGAGTTGCCCACTCATCAAAACCGTCTTTCCAGGTTGTTTTGGAGAGTTGAAACATAGAGCCTGAACGGCTATCAATGATTGCAATTAGCTGATTACCTGTTTCACCATCCAGTAATTCACCTTCCATTTTGACTGATCCTGACGATCGTAATGTTTTAGTTGGATTGGCTTCTACGATGGCTGTTCGTACATTGAGTACACCAGGACCAGGTTTGGTGGCTAATTTGTATTTTGCCTGTACTGCCTGGCGCATTTTTATTTCAAAATAGTCGCCTAATAATTTTTGGTCTCTTGGGCTCATGGCGTTTTCAGCATCCAGCGATTTTATTTCAACAGGTGCAATATAGACTTGGTTGTATTTTTTCCAGTTGGCTCCACTGTTTTCGTAATATTGAGTTTGGGAGCGTCCTTCCATTGTTTCAAGATTGTCATAACTTTTTAGAAATCCTGATGTTTCAGTTTCAGATTCATCGTCATCATCATCTCCACTACCGCCACCGCCAGGAAGCATGGAGCAACCAATCATTGATATTGAGGTCAGCAAACAGAAAATTAATTTCCATTTGTAGGTTTTATTATTATGAATAGTGTGTCGCATTGATGAATCTTCCTCCATTGGTATTATTATAAATATCTGTAGTTTCAAGTTTAGGCAACATCACAGGGAAGTGTTAGTTTTCATTTGAATTTTTAGGAATAAAACTAAAGTTTTAAATATTGGTACCGATAAACTGATATGGATAAATTTTTCAGGAATCATAAAAATGGCAGGCATTGATCAAAATACACTATTAAACCCCCAATCAATTGATGTGAATAGACTACTTAAAAAAGGTTTGGACCAGTTGCAGTCTGCAAATGTGGTCCAAAATACACCTGTTGGATTGGAGAATAATCATCAACCGACACTGGTGAAACATTCTATTTTGGAGGGTTTGAGTCAGTCTTTAAAAGAAAAAGGCATTGTTGTTCCTGATGAAAAGCTGGAAGAATTTACACCCAAAAATGTAGCCAATCAAATACTGCAATCAATACAGCAAAGTTTAACCGATGGATTGGGATTGAATTTAAGTAAGCAAGAAGAGTTTGAACAAATTGAAGACCGTTTAAAACAAAGTGTCGGAGATGTTAGGCAACAACTTAATCCGTATGGTTCACCTGGTGGTGGTGCGTTAAAAATATTTGATGATATTCAACATCATTTGCATCGTGGAATGGATCAGCTTGCTGAACAATTGGGTGTTAATCCATCACAATCTGCCAAATCTATTCAGTCAGTTGATCAAGCTCATGTGGAGTCATCTTCATCTGAAATGTCGATGGTTTTAGAAATAGAAACCAAAGATGGTGATATGGTTTCTGTGATGATTGATCGACAAAGTATGGTTGAATCTAAACAAATGTATCACCAAGATGAGCGAGGTGAAATGTTGGCATTTAGCCGTTATGAATCTAAATCCAGTCAGCTTGAGTTTGTTGTTGAAGGTGAACTGGATGAAGATGAGCTGGCATCTATTGAAAAACTAATGGGTAATGTTAATCAGTTGGCCAATGAGTTTTTCAAAGGTGATTTGGCCGAAGCATTTGAGAAGTCAAAAAACTTGGGTTTTGATACTGAACAATTGGCTAGTTTTTCTGCCAATTTATCGATGAGTGAATCAAGTCGGCGTATGGATAGTTATCGTGAGGTGAGTCAACTTGAAGATGACTCTATGCCTCATTCACATGAAAATCATCATGACTCAGGTTTACCAGAATTGGTTGGTTTTATGAATTTTCTGGATGGAACAGTGGCGGAGTTAGAAGAGTCAGGTGAGTTTAATCGACCTGATAGACTGGTGGTTGAAGCATTGGATAGAATGATAGCAATGTTTGAGCAGTCACAGGAGTTTATTCAAGAAAATGTTGAAAAAACTCAGTCCAGACATGAAAAACAGCGTGATTTTATTGACTCAATTCATGATTTTTATGAGAAAAAGCATGATAATTCGTTAGAAAACTCTCAACAAGAAGAAATTGCATAATTGGTATGCTAACATAAGTAGGTGACCATAATTATATTAACATTTTCACTCAATATTTTCCGCCCTTTGGCACTACTACTCTGACCGAATAGACCTCTATGCAATCAGAGTAGTAACACCAAAGGTCAAAAAATCTTGAGCGAAAATTTTGTTA
>JABHHM010000378.1 GCA_018671575.1 Methylococcales bacterium
AGGGGAGGAAGCACAATGGGGATTTGACTTAAGTCGAGGACCATTGTTCAGAGCGCGTCTATTGTGTTTATCTGAGAGTGATCATATTTTACTGATGAACATGCATCACATCATTTCCGATGGTTGGTCAATGCAAATTATCGTGGAAGAACTGGCTGCACTCTACGAATGTTTCACCGTTAATTCGTCTTACCCATTAATGGATTTACCAATCCAGTATGTTGATTATAGTCATTGGCAAAAACTTTGGTTACAGGGCGATGTATTAGAACAGCAATTGAATTACTGGAAACA
Organism: Methylococcales bacterium; assembly: GCA_018671575.1. GTDB lineage: Bacteria > Pseudomonadota > Gammaproteobacteria > JABHGC01 > JABHGC01 > JABHHM01. The sequence goes on from JABHHM010000378.1 coordinate 295, forward strand.
GCAACTGTCAGGTGTTGCTGTGTTGTCATTACCCACTGATCGTCCACGTCCCACATTACAAACCTATCGAGGCTCAGTTTATCATTTTAAAATACCCAAAAAATTAAAAAAACCACTGGATGAACTCTGTCGAAGTCAAGATGTGACACTTTATATGATGTTGTTGGCATCTTTTCAAATATTATTGGCACGATACAGTGGTCAAACTGATGTTGCTGTTGGTTCGCCGATTGCAGGTAGAAACAGATCAGAACTGGAGTCATTGGTTGGTTTTTTTATTAATACTTTAGTGATGCGTGCTGATCTTTCTCAGAATAAACCGTTTAACCAGTTTTTATCGGATACCAAAGAAACGGCATTGTCTGCTTATGCTCACCAAGATTTGCCTTTCGAAAAATTGGTTGAAGCATTACAGCCTAAGCGTGACATGAGTCATTCTCCCTTATTTCAAGTGATGTTTGTTTTACAAAATATTCCTTCAAATGAATTAAAAGGCATTGATTTAATCTTGTCATCATTAGAATATGAATCAACTCTGGCAAAATTCGATTTAACCATGACGCTAGTAGAATCAGATGACGAACTGGACGGAGGGATTGAATACAATACAGATTTATTTGAAGTAGCAACCATCGATCGCATGGTTCGGCATTTTAAAGTGCTGTTAAAAGGTATTATCAGTAATCCTCAACAACAAACCGCTCATTTACCGTTGCTCAGTGAACTGGAAAAACGTCTGTTATTGGGTGAAATGGATCAGCTGAGTGCAAATTACCCAGAGACAACCTGTTTACATCAAATTTTTGAAGAAAAGGCTTTGCAGTCTCCCGATCATATTGCGGTAGTTTTTGGTGATGATTCAATTACCTATGACACGCTGGATTATCGGTCTAACCAATTAGCTCGTTATCTTGTTGACCAGGGTGTTAAAAAAGATGTGCTGGTGGGACTTTGTCTGCATCGTTCTATTGATTTATTGGTTGGCTTACTGGCAATTCTCAAAGCAGGTGGTGCTTATTTGCCGATTGATCCGATGACACCTAAAGAGCGTATTCGATTTATCATTGAAGATGCCAGCGCGCCAATGGTTGTGACTCAACATAAATGTCAGTGCCAATTAGAGGAAATGTCCACAAAAAATATTTGTGTGGATAGTGATTGGCATAAAATAGATGGATTGGATGGTGAACCTTTAGACATCACGGTAGAGCCTCAGCAGTTGGCTTATGTTATTTATACCTCAGGTTCAACAGGACAACCTAAAGGGGTTGCGATCAGTCATTATAATGTCACTCGCTTATTTGATTCAACCGCCAGCTGGTATCATTTCAGTGCGGATGATGTCTGGACATTATTTCATTCATATGCTTTTGATTTTTCAGTGTGGGAAATTTTTGGTGCCTTGTTACATGGCGGTAAACTAGTTGTTGTACCCTTTGACACAAGCCGTTCACCTGACTTATTTTATCAATTATTGGTTGATCAACAAGTCACTGTACTGAATCAAACACCTTCTGCATTTTATCCATTGATACAAGTTGCTCAAACTCAAGGCCAGCAAAATAATTTGTTTTTACGCACCGTGATCTTTGGTGGTGAATCTCTTGATTTTCAACGATTAAAACCCTGGTTTGATCACTTTGGTTCAAAGACTCCTCAGCTAGTCAATATGTACGGCATCACAGAAACCACCGTCCATGTGACCTATCGTCCTATTTATCAACGTGATATTGAACAAAAACGCGGCAGTGTCATTGGTGTTCCAATGCCTGATTTACAGATTGTTTTATTGGATGCTTTTCAACAAGTTGTGCCCGTAGGTATTCCAGGTGAAATGTACATTGCCGGTGCAGGACTTGCCAGAGAGTACATTAATCGGTCAGAGCTGACGCAAGAAAAATTTGTCGAGAATCCTTATCATGATGGTCCTCGACTATATCGCTCAGGTGATCTAGCGCGTTATTTACCCAATGGTGAATTGGAATACTTGGGTCGAATTGATCACCAAGTTAAAGTCCGAGGTTATAGAATCGAGCTGGGTGAAATTGAAAGCTGTCTCAATAATCACCATGCCATCACATCATGTCATGTGATGGTACGTGAAGAGTCCCGAGATAAACGGATTGTAGCTTATATCATCAGCTCTCATGATGAGATTGATTTGAGTGAATTAAGAGATTTCTTAAAAGATCATTTACTGACTTACATGATTCCATCGGCATTTGTTGAATTGTCTGAATTTCCATTAACTGCCAATGGTAAATTGGATGCTCAAGCATTACCTGCTCCGAGTTATTCAGCACAAAGTCATCAACATTTATTTGAAGCACCGAGCAACCCGATTGAAAATATTCTGCTTGAAATTTGGCAAACTATTTTGGAGTTGGAGCAATTGGGCATTCATGATAATTTCTTTGAACTGGGTGGTCATTCATTATTGGCAACTAAAGTTATTTCAAATATCAGAGATAAATTGAGACTTGAATTGCCGTTGAGGGCATTATTTGAAAATCCAACCATTGCTGGAATTGCCACACATCTTGAACGATTAGTTGAGATAAATTCTACTGAACTATTACAATTAGAACCCATTAAACCCGTTGCTCGGGATCAAAAATTACCGTTATCTTTTGCTCAGGAACGTTTGTGGTTTCTGGAAAGTTTTGAACCTAACCAGTCCGCTTATAATATTCCAGCATCTATTCGCCTTAAAGGTGATTTGGATGTGGCTGCGTTAAAATATGCACTACAACAAATGGTCAATCGTCATGAAAGTTTGAGAACTCTGTTCGAAAGCCAAAATGGAGTACCTTCTCAAAATATATTACCTTCAATGATTTTTGATTTGTCGGTGGTTGATATCATTGGAGAAGACAATCAGAAGAAAATGAATCACCTGGTTCAAGAATGTGCCAGATTACCTTTTAATCTAACGGAAGGACCTTTAATTCGAGCATTGTTGATGGTGATTGATGATAATGAGCATGTGTTGGTGGTGACAATGCATCATATTATTTCAGATGGTTGGTCGATGGGTATTTTTGTTGACGAATTGGTCGGTTTTTATCAGCAGGGAAGTCAGAGATCCAGGCAGTTTATGGATGAATTGCCGATTCAATATGTTGATTATGCCGTGTGGCAAAGAAATTGGTTAGATGGTGATGTTTTAGACGAACAAATTAATTACTGGAAGAAACAATTAAAAGGCATCGAACGACTTGAAATGCCTACCGATCGACATCGTCCCGCATTAAAAACATATCGAGGAGCCAGTCTTTCTTTTAATTTACCCCGTTCTGTCAGCCAGGCACTTGAAAGTATTGCGCATATCAATGACTCAACCTTGTATATGATTTTGCTGGCAGCTTTTCAAATTTTATTGTCTCGTTATACGGGACAAAAAGATATTTGTATTGGTTCTCCTGTGGCTGGAAGACATCGGCGTGAACTTGAATCACTCATTGGTTTCTTTGTAAATACGGTAGTGATGCGCAGTCAAATCAATCCTCAGCAAAAATTTACTCATTTTTTACAGGATGTCAGAAAAACAACATTGGATGCTTTCACGCATCAGCAGATTCCATTTGAAAAATTAGTGGAAAATAGTCAACCAGAAAGAGACCCAAGTACCACTCCTTTATTTCAGGTGATGTTTGCATTGCAAAATACACCGATGAATAAAATCGACTTAGAAGGTCTGGAAATTACGCCTGTTGAGAATCAAAATAGCATTGCAAAATTTGATTTAACTTTGGTTTGTCAGGAAGTTGAACAGGGTTTAAGGGGCAGTTTAGAATACAATACGGATTTGTTTGATACAGAAACCATTGAACGACTATTGGGGCATTATCGGCATTTATTAAAAGCCATTGTAACCGATGCTGAACTGAAAATTGCTGATTATTCAATTTTGTCTCAACAAGAAGTTTCAGTGATAACTCAGCAATGGAATGAAACCCATTGTGAGTATCCTGATAATCAATGTGTGCATGATATTTTTGCAAAAGTTAGCTCAACTCATACATCATCCATCGCTTTAGAATTTGCTGATACAAAGCTCAGTTATGCAGATTTACATCAACAATCTAACCAATTGGCACATTTTTTACTAAAACAAGGTGTGAAAACAGGTTCAATGGTGATGGTTTGCATGGATAGAAGTATTGATCTGGTGAAATCATTGCTTGCCATATTAAAATTAGGTTGTGTTTATGTGCCATTAAATCCTGCTTATCCAACAGCACGTTTGAAATTAATGATTGAAGATTGTGCGACTTCTTTCATTATTACACAATCTGAATTTGTCAGTCATTTGCCTGAAATAAACAAACTATCAATAATAAGTCTTGATGAGCAGTCTTTGAGTGATGAAAGTGTGGATGATTTAAATATTGTTACTAAATCCACTCAAGCAGCTTATGTAATTTATACTTCTGGCTCCACAGGTCGGCCTAAAGGTACTGTTGTACCGCATAAAGCCATTGTGAGATTGGTGATTAATAGTAATTTTATGGATTTTAATGCAAAAGACCGAGTGGCCCATGCTTCAAATATTTCATTTGATGCCGCCACGGTTGAACTTTGGGGATGTTTACTGAATGGCGGGTGTTTGGTGGGAGTTGACCAGAATACATTGTTGTCAGGTAAAAAATATCAGCAGTTTTTGCAACAGAAAAAAATCTCTTTTATGTTCATCACAACCTCCTTGTTCAATCAATATGCCACTTCACAATCGGGTATTTATAGTTCGGTCAAAACGGTTTTATTTGGAGGTGAAGCAGCCGATGTCGGGGCGGTTAGGCAAGTGCTGGAAACAGGCAAACCGAAGTACTTGTTTAATGTGTATGGGCCGACTGAAAACACCGTTTTCTCAACGGCCTATGAAGTGCATGAATTACAGAACACAGACACATCTATTCCCATAGGCAAGCCAATTGCGAATTCCACCTGTTATGTTTTGGATTCAATGATGCAGATTGTACCTGTCGGTGTTCCTGGAGAGTTATATCTGGGCGGTGATGGTTTGGCCAATGGTTATTTGAATCAGGCCGATTTAACCTCATCTGCTTTTGTTCGCAATCCATTTTCATCAAATGATGGTCGATTGTATAAAACAGGCGATATTGTTCGTTGGTTGATTGATGGCAATTTAGAATACATCGGTCGTATCGATCATCAGATCAAATTAAGAGGTTTTAGAATAGAGCTGGGTGAAATAGAAGCCGTACTGACATCCCATGATTCCGTAATAGCCAGCCATTTGATGGTGCGTAAAGATACTCCTGGAAATCAGCGTCTGGTGGCTTATGTGGTATTACAACCTGCCACAGAAATTACTCAGGATGAATTGTTACAAGATGTTAAGTCGAAAATACCCGATTACATGGTGCCATCAGCCATTGTTATTTTGTCAAAATTACCACTCAATACCAATGGTAAAGTGGATCGTCAGCAATTACCGATTCCTGAAGAACAAAAGTTGATGACTGCGTTTGTTGAGCCACGTAATGAGTATGAGCGACGATTGGTTGCTATCTGGCAAGAATTATTGGGACATTCAAAAATTTCAGTGACAGATAACTTTTTTGCTTTGGGTGGGCATTCATTATTGGCAACTCAAGTTTTATCACGGGTGACCGAAAGTTTTGATGTCGACATTTCAATAAAAGTTATTTTTGAACATCCTCTGCTTGAAGACCTGGCTTTAACCATACAGCAAGTGCAGAATGACATTACCATTCATATTCCTGAGATTGAAGCCGTTGGTAGAGACCGTCAATTAATGGTGTCGTTTGCTCAGGAACGGTTGTGGTTTCTGGATCGTTTTGATCCCAATAACAGCAGTTACAATATTCCTGTGGCTGTCAGACTGAAAGGTAAACTGGACCAAAAGAAATTGGAAAAAGCCATCGATGCTTTAATTGCGCGTCATGAAATATTACGAACCAATGTAATCGAAATAAATGGCGTACCCGTGCAAAATATCCGATCTGTTGAAAGCTTTAAGCTGGAAATAGAATACATTTCAGAACCTTCTGTTGAAGATCAAGACTTGAAAATAGAATTACGGGTAGAAGAAGAATCCAAGCGAGTTTTTAATTTGCGGGATGATGACTTATTCAGAGTCAAATTGTTGATGTTTTCAGACAAGCATCATGTGTTGTTAATCAATATGCATCACATCATTACCGATGGTTGGTCAATGGGCATATTGATCAGAGAAATCGCATCATTTTATGCAGTTTTTTGTCGCAACGAAGAACCTCCTTGTCCCGATTTGACTATACAGTATGCCGATTATGCAGAGTGGCAAAGACAATGGCTGCAAGGTGAAGTGCTTGATCATCAACTGGCTTATTGGAAGTTGCAATTAGCCGATTCAAGTAT
>JABHHM010000350.1 GCA_018671575.1 Methylococcales bacterium
ACTCATTCCGGAAAATTGAACAAAGTGTTCATCTTCCGTCGGAATAGGTGTTCATCATGAATCGGAATCAGTGTTCACCTTCGATCGGAATGGGTGTTCATGATGCGCCGGAATACGCATCTTTCCAGTTTGGAGGCGCAATGGTCATTAATGTGCCGTCTTCTGCGTTACGGACCACCATAAAGACTAAGTCACATTGAATGACTTGGTTGATTTCGTGACAGGCTTGTTTTGCATATTCAACTAAGGACTCAGTGTCTTGTATATGATGGTCACTTTTTCGCAAGTTATACATGGCTTCTGTTAGTAACACCATTTGAATATTCGCTGTTGTCACCGCATCCATTTGTAACTTTTCTGAGGCAATGCTTTTTGTCACGGTTTCAGTCAAGCGCTCAAGGTAAAACTGTAAACGACTAGATGAATCGGGAGTTAATAATGAATGGAGCTCAATTTCATTGCTGACTCGGTGAACTAGATCAAAACATTCTTCAGAAAACATGCTGGCCTCCGTTATGCCCTATATGACACATTGTTATTTATATGAATGAATGTCAGTTTATACAGGTAAGTCATTAAAAACAATTTAGAGATTATATAATGAGAAGTCCGTCTCACTTTTAACATTTTCAAAAGTACAAATATAAGTTGAAGTAGATGCTATATATATAAAGAAATCAGATATTTACAGGTTGAGTGTGAGGTGTTTTAATCAAGGTGAGTGGCAGGGTAAAAAAGGTGCAGCATTGACATGAGATCAGCATCGTATCTATCCTAACAATGGTATCAATGTACTTTTGAGGTTGAGATGACAGAGGAAGACACCTATAAAAAAGCGTATGAGCGGGAGTATCAGGCACGCCTCCTTGCTGAAAAGCTATTAGATGAAAAAACCCGTGAAGTTTTCCAAAGTATGTTGTGCCTACAAAGTAGTAATGCACAATTGCTAACACAGAAAAATGAGTTGGAAATGTTGGTGACCATTGCCAACTTAACACAACAAAATTTTATATTTAGGGATGAACTTCAGCATTATCTAACGACAGCTTGCACATTGTTGCAGTCACCTTATGGCATTGTTTATCTGCTGTCAGATGATGAAAGAAACGCCTTTCCTGGGGATATTATTTACCCTAATTACGATGATCACCCCGACTTGTTTTCTGTGTTAATCGAAGAGCCGGGTCATTTTGATGGCAGTTGTCTGCCCAGTCAGTTTATTTACAATCAGCATGCGTATCTTTGGTCAAATGAGCAATATAAAAAAGACTCCCAGCGTTATGAAATATTCACCTCATTAGAAATAGAGGGTGCCATCTTTATTCCGATTAAACGCTTTGATAAAGTCATTGCCATTGTTGAGTGTGGCATTAATACGCTTGAGGCTGTGACTGAATCAACGGTTGAAAACCTACAAACTGCTGCAAAAAATATTTCTGTTGCACTAGAGCGGAGAAAAGCTCAAAAAGAGAAAGCGGTTAACTATGAAAAATTGAAATATGCACACGACCACTTGAAGTTGACTCAAAACCAGTTGTTGCAATCAGAAAAAATGGCTTCATTAGGCCAAATTGCTGCAGGGGTCGCGCATGAGATCAATAACCCAATTGGTTTTGTGATTAGTAACATTGAAACCCTGCGAGATTATAATCAGGTCTTTACGCAGCTCATTACAGAATATACCGCATTAGAAGAAAATTTGGGGGAGCCAAAAAACAATGCATTAAAACCTATTTTAGAGAAAATCAATAAGCTTAAGGAAGAAGAAGATGTTGATTTTATCGTCGGTGATGTTGAGCAAATGGTTGAAGATTGCTGCAGCGGTTTAAAGCGCGTGAAAGATATTATTTCAGACCTAAAACAATTTGCCCATCAAGATGACGGAGCAATGAGCTTGGGAGATATTCATGAGTGCATTGATCAGTCGTTAAAAATTGTTTGGAATGAACTTAAATATAATGTCAATGTGGAAAAAGCGTACGGTGAGCTGCCTAAAATTTGGTTTAATTCGGGTCAGTTGAGCCAAGTTTTCATCAACTTATTTGTGAACGCAAGCCATGCCATCAAAGACAAAGGAAATATTAACATTAATACACAAATTGATGGTGATATGGTTCTCATTCAAGTTAAAGATGATGGTATTGGTGTTCCTGAGTCACTGTTAAATAAAATATTTGATCCTTTCTTTACGACCAAATCTGTTGGGGAAGGGACGGGGTTGGGTTTGTCTGTCTCATTCGGCATCATTGAAAAGCATGGTGGAGATATTAACATTGAAAGTGTCGTCAATGAAGGCGCAACTTTTTCTATTCACTTGCCGATCAAGCAGCCTGATACCAGCCAGTAGCGGTGCTTCGGCTTACTGTTTCTGTTGAAGCATTTTTTGAGGGGAATAAACATCTTTACTTGATGGTCACTTAACGCTAATAACGTTAAGTGACCATTGTCGCTAGTGTTTATTTGTAAGGAATTTTCTCAGTGATTGGCAAATCGTTGAACAGTTTGAAAATCTGTTCTGCGATCATTTCAGATTTAAAGAATCCTGTTTTAAACTCTGAATCACCTTTGATGTATTTTTCTAAGCCTAGGTGACGACCTCTAGGGAAATCATAGTGATTCACCGGTGAGTCTAATTCACAGTTCTGGTACTGCTTGATCGTATATTCATTAAAGCCTGAGCCTCTGTTAATCGTTTCAGGTCTTTCATCGCAACCGCTATTGCTAGCCCATTGTGCCACGGTAGGGTCAATGCCAATGGAATCACCATAACAGAATTTTTTGTTAAAAAATCCGCGACAAGAAATACCGTCTTTATCGCTTCTGGTATCAGTTGCTTCACCCTTCGCCATTATGCCATCTTTACGACCAAAAAAGAGGGACCTGAATTCGTATGATAAGTGCATGACCTCTGGTCGTAGCTAAATAAAAACACCTATAGAGTAAAGTAAGACTCAGGTGTAAAGTAATAAGCTACCAAACACATTACAGAGGCCAA
>JABHHM010000140.1 GCA_018671575.1 Methylococcales bacterium
AGATGCTCATTGTATTATTAAAATCAAAAAATCGACAATAAATATTTAGTTTTTTGACGCAATATGTTGGCATATTTTGTAGTGGAATAGTGATTCAACATTAATGTATTTAGGCGCTGTAACTAATCGTGACATAGCAACATTAAGTAGAGCTGTTAAAATTGTTAAAGAGAATGTTGTGAGCGATTTGAAAATTAGAAATGAAATTAAAAACTGGGAAGAATTTATAAAGTTGTCTATCGAAGCCAGACTCCCTTTTTGAACCTCTTTTGCATCGTATTGATTCTGTCTTAATGGGTTTTATATACAAAAAGAATTTAAAGAACACGGATAAAACATGCCTTTTACTCCATTTCATTTAGGTCCAGCCACTACCATAAAAGCAATCATTCCCAATTATTTTAGTTTTATTGTATTTTGTTTTACCCAATTTATTATTGACTTGGAATCACTGTATTTTTTGATACAAGGTGAACATTATGTTCATCGGTTTTTACATACCTATATTGGAGCAACGACTGTCTTGATAGCCACTCTTTTGATAGGAAAACCTGTTGGAGAATTATTCATAAGCATATGGAACTCAATTTTAAGCCCAAAACAAACTCACTGGTTTTATATTGACCCAAGTATCTCCAATATATCATTGTTTTTTGGAGCAACTTTTGGTGTTTATAGCCATGTTTTTCTGGATAGCATCATGCATTCAGATATCAAACCACTTGCTCCGTTCTTTGATGAAAATTCTTTATATGCAGCCATTTCCTTAAATCAGTTACATTTATCATGTTTATTTATGGGCGGATTTGGTCTTGCTATAATGCTATTTATATTCATCTGGAATAAATTTACTTTTGAAATTTAAGAAACTACTCTGAAATAACCATTTAAATTAATAGACACTCAATTATGTTAAATATGTTAAAAAAATTGATATTCAAACTGGCTATCACAAAGATGGGCATCTTTTAATCACAGAATAAAATTGAAAAAAGGATTGTTGAGTTTTTAGAAAAACCTAAAACCAGATGAAAATAGTGACAATTCCATGTTAAGATTGAATTTTGCATATTAAATAAAAGGCAATCATGACCAATACATCTCACTTTGATTTAAACAATGTTGCTGCCTATGAACAATGGAAGCAGGAAAAACTCACCGATTATCCCTCGAAATTAGAAGACTTGGTGATTGAAATAAAAGACCCTTTTAGCCTGACAAAAGGTGAAAAGTCTGAGATTATTTCACGGTGTCGACAGGCAAATATGGTCATCTATCATACTGCAAAAACCTGGGATGAAAATCAACCATTGTTACTTTCAATCATGCAACAATTGGGTGTTACTCAGTTGGATCACAACTTGGGAGCAGGAGAGCAAGGAACATCATCGTTGACGCCTGGTGGTTCTGCTTATGCTAATTTTGAAAAATACATACCTTACCAAGCTAAAGCCATTGGTTGGCATACCGATGGTTATTACAATGCGCCTGATCGACAAATACAAACATTGACCCTCTATTGTCAGAATGAATCAGAAGAGGGTGGTGAGAATGATTTACTGGATCATGAAATCGTGTATTTATTGTTACGAGATAAAAATCCAGACTATATTCGTGCCTTTATGCAACCTGATGTTATGACTATTCCTGCCCGAATGGAGAATGGTGAAGTGGCTCGTCCAGATCGCACTGGTCCAGTTTTTTCAATTATTTCTGGACACTTGCATATGCGATATACCGCCCGAACAAAAAGTATTTCCTGGCAACAGGATGAACAGACACAAGTTGCACTTAAAGCTCTGGAAGATATTTTAAAAAATCCTTTGAGTTATAAATTTCAAGGTAAATTAATGTCTGGTTGGGGGCTGATTAGTCACAATGTTTTACACACCAGACAAGCATTTAAAGATAACCAACAGACACGTAAATTACATCGTGCCCGTTTTTATGACAGGATGAATTAATATCAGCGTACTCTACAGCCACCTTAAATATTTACGATTTCAGGATCATCTGGATGCTTTAAGGCAAAAACAGGTGGTAGCGCCTGTGCATGTGCGGATAAAGCCCAATAATCATTGTAATCATCATTGCTGGTATTGTGCTTATCGGGCAGATAATTTGCAGTTGGGCGATGAGATGGATTTAAAAGATGAAATTTCTCAACAAAAAATGTTTGAAATCATTGATGACCTGATTGATATGAAGGTTAAAGCGGTGACGTTTTCAGGTGGTGGCGAACCGTTGATCTACAAACCCATTGCTGAATGTGTCGAGCGTTTGGCTAAAGGAAATATTCGTGTTGCAGCCTTGACCAATGGTTCAAATTTAAAAGGTAAAGTGGCAACCGCCTTTGCCAAATATGCCACGTGGTTAAGAATTTCAGTGGATGCTTGGGATAATGACAGCTATCAAGAAAGTCGAGGGGTTGCTAAGGGTAGTTTTGATAAATTATTAAAAAATATTATTAATTTTGTAAAAACAGGAACTGATTGTGTGTTAGGTGTCAGTTTTATTATTGATAATAAAAACTATCAGCATGTTTATGAAGCTTGTGAAATATTCAAAGAGGCTGGTGCCAGCCATATTAAATTATCAGGAGTAGTGACTGGTAATAGTGTCGAAGAAAATAACCAGTATCATTTGCCGATGAAGCATGAAGTTAGCGAACAAATTGAGCGTGCAAAAAGTTTAAATGATGATGCTTTTAGTGTGGTTAATCATTATCATGAATTATCAGATCGTTTTGAGAAAAATTATCAGTACTGTCCTTTTTTACAATACTTAACCATTATCGGTGCTGATGAATGCGTTTATACTTGTCAGGACAAGGCTTATACCTCTTCGGGTTTGTTGGGTTCAATTCAACAGCAGTCATTTAAACAGTTCTGGTTTTCTGAAGAAAATAAGCAACAACTCCTAGCATTAAACCCTTCTGAACAATGTAATCACCACTGTATTACTCATACCAAAAACTTGTCTATTCTTGAATATTTATCCATTGATGAAGAGCATGGGTTGTTTGTTTAGTTTTATGGGTATAATTTTATTATCTGCTCAATTTCTTCAATGCTTAACCCTGTGCTCTGGCTTATTATTTCAATTGCTATACCTACTTTGTGTAAATTGATGGCGATTTCTATTTTTCCATCTTTCAGCCCTTTTTCATGGCCTTCCTTATGACCTTCTTGATGACCTGTTTTTTTTGCTAGGCTTAATGAACTTTTTTGCATGTAGATCCAGTCTTTTTTGCGGTGCTGAAGTTCTAATTCTTCCTCACTAAAATTGGCTTCATTTGCAATGGTATAAGCTTTGGTTAATTCTAGGGACATATTTTTAGGTATGTATTCGAGACTGCCTGCATTTTTTATAAAAAATATCCATTTGTCCTGAATACTTTTAAGTTCTTGTTCTGATTTGGTGAACTTAGGTAATTCAATGAAAATAAGTTCAATATCGTCACCATACTCAACCAGTTGTTGCTTCTCTATTAATTTAAAGTGTGTAATCAACTCATGATTTTCTTGAAATAAATTAAAATCAGTGATGGTCAAAGCGATAACAGGGTTGAGTAAAGAATACTCTTCCCCTTTTTTCAATTGCGATGAATAATTTTTCGCTGCATTGTATAAAATACGTTTTTCTAAGCCTTCGGTATTTAATACCTGCATTTCAATAATGACATGAGAGCCATTGTCTAAAACGGCTTTAACATCTACATAGGTGTCTTTCATTCCTTTCAGCATGGGAATGTTATATGGATCTACAATTTTAATGGATGCTATTTTTTGATGATGTTTAAAATCAATGACAGAATTTAAAAAGCTAATGAGTATGTCTTTGGAGTCTTTGCTTCCAAATACTTTTTTAAATGCAAAATCAGTTTTTATGTCTAGAAAGTTCATGTTAAAAGTATAACATATTCTTTGAGTTTGAAATTCTAAAAAAAATCTATATTATGTGGCTAAATTTATGACTGAAAAATTTATTTAAGGACTGATTTATGTTGAAAAAATTTGTATTAATCTCAATTGTTTTATTCACTACGGAATTACAAGCTGGTTTTTTTGATAACATCAAAAGCTATTTCAATGCTGAACCTGCTAAGACCAATTCGGCACCCGCAACAGAAAACACTGGTTCTAAAAAAGCGCCTTTATCAAATCAAACGGTCACTGATGGTATTCGTGATGCATTAATGGTTGGTTCAAAAAAAGCAATTGGTTATTTGAGTGCTCCAGGTGGTTTTTTTAAAGATGAAGCCGTGAAAATCCCGATGCCCGATAGCATTAAAAAAATTGATGCATTGTTGCGTAAAACAGGTCAGTCAAAAATGGCAGACGAATTTATTGAAACCATGAATCGTGCGGCAGAAAAAGCCACGCCAAAATCATTAAATATCATCGAAAACTCAATTAAATCGATGAATATTGTTGACGTGATGAAAATATACAAAGGGCAAACCAATGCCGCTACAGAGTATTTTCAAAAGACAACAGAAGGACAGCTAACCAACTCATTAAAGCCCGTTGTCAGTGAATTTACAGAAAAAGTGGGAGTGACATCCAAGTATAAAAAAATCCTGGCTTATGCAAAACCGTACATGGAAAAAGCCAAAGGTGTTACCAAAAACTTAGGTTCAGTTTCTGCATTACTGGGGTCAAATGAAACTGCACAAAAATACATGAAAAAAACAGGGATAGATTTTACCAAAACTGATTTTCTGGATGCAGAAAAATTGGACATTGATCAGTATGTCACAGGTAAAACAATTAAAGGTTTATTTGTGAAATTAGCTGATGAAGAAAAACTAATCCGTAAAGATCCTGTTGCTAGAACAACGGATATTTTGAAGAAAGTTTTTGGGAAGATGTTTTAGTTTTAATTTAAATAGTAATTATTGGGTAAAAAATGATGATCCCGTCAATTATAAAACAAAAGATGCCCGTGATGATTTTAGTCAGCTCATTTTTAGTCACAGGATGTCAAACTGCTTATTATGGCACCATGGAAAAATTTGGTGTCCATAAACGTGATATTCTGGCCAAAAGAGTTGTTAAAGCAAGAGATTCACAAGAAGAGGCAAAGCAGCAGTTTAAATCTGCATTGCATAAATTTAATTCAGTTCTCAATAATAAAGAAACTAATCTGAAAGCGGCCTACGACCAGTTAAATGATGAGTTAGAAATCAGTGAATCTAAAGCCAAAGCAGTATCAAGTCGTATTGCTTCGGTTGAAGATGTTTCAGATGATTTGTTTGATGAATGGAAAGTTGAAATTAGCCAATACAGTAGCAGTAAATTGCGTCGTTTGAGCCAGCGAAAATACACAAAAACCAGGCAACAATATAAAAAATTAATTGCTGCCATGAAACGTGCTGAAAGTAAAATCGAACCCGTTTTATCAACCTTTCGTGATCAAGTATTATTTCTTAAACACAATTTAAATGCCCAAGCAATTTCATCTTTACAAGGTGAATTAGTGAGCATTGAAAGCAATGTAAAATCCTTGATCAAAGAAATGGAAAAGTCCATTAAAGAAGCAGATAGCTTTATCGATACGATGAATCAGGAATAACCTTAGTGTATTCGTGGTTTGATGATCGGATATAGCTTTTGCCCACCATTAAAACCACGGATGTACACACGATAATGTGTACTCCTTGGTTTTTAAACCCCAAAGATATGCCAGAGTTTTAAATGATCAGCCCTAGGAGGCTGTCCGAAAACTCATCTTTCCGCCAATTCTGCGTTAAAAAAGGTCTCAAAATGCTCATTTACACACGTAAACTGCGCTTTTTCGACAATTTTATGCCTTGATTTGACGAAAATATGAGTTCTCGGACAGCCTCCTAGGAGGCTG